>JBEBWH010000371.1:0-3339 GCA_040392305.1 Bradyrhizobium sp.
TGTGCTGATCGTGGGAGCCGGCCCCTGCGGTCTGTTCGCGGTGTTCGAACTCGGCCTGCTCGACATGAAGGCCCACGTCGTCGACATCCTCGACAAGGTCGGCGGCCAGTGCGCCGAACTCTATCCCGAGAAACCTATCTACGACATTCCCGGCATCCCGCTCGTGACGGGGCAGGGCCTGACCGACGCGCTGCTGGAGCAGATCAAGCCGTTCCAGCCGACCTTTCATCTCGGCGAGATGATCGCAAGCGTGGAGAAGATCGGCGACCCGCTGTTTCGCGTCACCACCGATACCGGCAAGGTGTTCGAGGCGAAAGTGGTGGTGATCGCCGCCGGCGGCGGCTCGTTCCAGCCCAAGCGTCCGCCGGTGCCGGGCATCGAGGCTTATGAAGGCGCCTCGGTGCATTATGCAGTGCGCCGCATGGAGGACTTCCGCGACAAGGACGTGCTCATCGTCGGCGGCGGCGACTCGGCGCTCGACTGGACGCTCAATCTGCATCCGCTGGCCCGCCGCGTCACGCTGCTGCACCGCCGCGACGATTTTCGCGCCGCGCCCCACAGCGTCGAGCAGATGCGGGCGCTCGTCGCCGACGGCAGGATGGATCTGCGGATCGGGCAGGTGACGGCGCTGGAAGGCGAGGGCGGCGTGCTCGCGGCGGCAATGGTCAAAGGCAACGACGGCGCGGTGACGCGCGTCGCCTGCAACGCCATGCTGCCGTTCTTCGGGCTGACCATGAAGCTCGGTCCGGTCGCGAACTGGGGCATCCATCTGGAGAACAACCTGATCCCGGTCGATACCGAGGCGTTTGAAACCAACGTGCCGGGCATCTTCGCCATCGGCGACATCAACACCTATCCCGGCAAGCTGAAGCTGATCCTGTCCGGATTCCACGAAGGCGCGCTGATGACGCAGAAGGCCTATCGCTATGTCTTCCCGGACAAGCGGCTGGTGTTTCAGTACACGACGTCGTCCTCCAGCCTGCAAAAGAAGCTCGGCGTCGGCTGATCGGGTCGGACGACCTGACTGAAACTTGGTTGGGCTTATTTGCGTGGCCGATCCGGCGAGCGTGGCCGTTCGAGGGGCGGCAGCGGTGCGCTGTCCACCGCGGAGAGATCGGCGGCGGACAGGCCGAGCACCGCTTCGGCGGCGGGCATCGCAGCGTCCGCCATCGCGGCGTGGCCCTGCGCGGTTGGATGGACCGCGCCGCCATAGACGGCGGACAGTATACCCCATGTCGCATCGTGGATGTCGGAAGGCTGCATCGCCGTCGGCATGCCCTGCGGATAGGTCATCGCGGCGAAGTAGCTGTCATTGGCGTCGCGGATCCAGCGCGCGCGCGGCAGATAGGCGCGGAATTCCGACGCCTTGCGGCCGCAGGCGAGCGGCTGCGATGCGGCGGCGACAAGATCGTCGACAAAACTGTCGCCCTTCTCCGAGAAGCACTGACGGTCGAACTCCGGATCGCCGGCGCTGCGGGCGCAGAAGCCGTGATTGGCGAACTCGGCCTGATGCTGCGTCACCAGCGTCATCCGCTCGCTCGCCGGATCGTTGCACAGCACGCCGCCCTTGCATTGCGCGAGATCGTTGAGGCGCGGCAGGAACTCGCTCTGCACGAAGCGCGCGACGGCGGCGAGCCGCTGCGGATCGGCGTTGAAGGCCGGATGAACGTCGAAGCCGCCGCGCCCGCCGCCGCAGGCCGCGCCGTTGGCGAGGGTCGGATTGGCGTAGGAGACATAGACGACGCGGCCGAGATTGCCGCCGACCACCGGCTTGAGCGCGGCGCGCAACCGGCTGAAGTTTTGCGGCAGTTCGCGCTTGAGGGTCGCGCGCGCGCCGTCAACTGTCGCGAGCATCCCGGCGCGCGAGAACAGTTCGCGCTCGGTCGCGCCATCGACGATCACGTCGGCGACGAGGCCGGAGAAGTCGATGTCGTTGGCGCCGATCGATAGAAACAGCAGATCGAGATGCCGGTCGGGCTGGCGGCGCTGCGCCGCGGCCAGCGCGGTGCGCAGTTCGGCGATCTGGCCGCCGACGCGCCCGGTGCAGTTGGTGGCGTTGCCGGAGATGACGCATTCGCGCGCGCGCTGCGGCCCGAGCAGGCCGTCTGAAATGCTGGCGCCGGTGCAGGCGAGGGGCAGATAGGTCACGGCGATATGCGGATAGCGCACGGCGAGCGCGAGCGCGGCACGGGTCTGATAGCTGTAGAGCGAGCGATGGCAGGCGGCGTTCAGCCATTGCGCGCTGAGCTTCTGCCACGCCGCGAGCGTGCCGCCGGCGTCGCCGCCCTCGCAGGCGCGCGCGCCGCGGAAGCCGGCCCGCACCGGGCGGAAATACTGGCTGCCGACGCCGCCGAGATAGGAGCGGAAGCAGAAGCCTTCGCTTGCCAGATTGACCGGGCGGTCGGGGTTGCCCTCGCCGGAGGCGACGGAGTCGCCGAGGCCGGCGATGAAGATGTCGCGGACGCGGATATTGGCGCTGAGCTGCTGCGTGCCTTCGCCGCTTGCGACCTCGACGCTGGCGCGGGTCACGCGGCCGTAGCGGGCGCGGAAATTGATCGGCTCGTTGCAGTCGAGCGTCGATTGTCGCGGCCCGTCGCCGTCGTCGAAGGCCCAGGCGCAGGTGGCGCCGACGGGGACCGCGCCGGTCAGGCTTACGGTGACGGCATGCTCGGTCGGGGTGAGGTAGCTTTCCTTGACGTTGTCACGCAGGCAGGGCTCGCTGACGCGCCCGGCGCCGTCGATGCACAGCCGCCGCACCGTGTTGCGCGCCCAGCCGCGCCCGTCGCTTTGCACGCCGAGCGCTTCCTCGGCCGCGAGAATGCTGCCGGTGCGCATCGCCTCGACCTGCAACGCGAAGTCGCGCTCCTCGCGGAACAGGCGGAAACGGTTGCGCACCTCCCAGGCGATCTGCATGTCGCCGGCAATGTCGACGGCCGGCGCTGCGGGCTGGGCCATCGACGGTTGGGCCGGCAGCGCCGACAGCAGCACCAGCAGCGCAAGAAAACGGATCATCGGATTTCGGCTCGCGGATGGATCAGGGACGCGGTCCCGCCGTCATCCCAGCGAGTTGAGGCAAAAATAAGAGGCCGGCCCCGCCGGTTACGCGGCGTCGCGGCGGTTGCCGTTGCGGCGGGCGTGGACGGTGAGCGCGGTGACATTGTCGTGCTCTTCGATCTTGCGGCGCTGCAGCCATGGCCGCAGCACGCTGAGCCAGACTTCGCGGCTACCCATGATGGTGATCGAGATCATGAAGGGGATGACGAAATACAGCAGCCGGAACATCAGCAGCGTGGCCAGCAGGTCCTCGCGGCCGAACTGCGACAGCGCCAGCAGCATCGC
>JBEBWH010000372.1:0-3338 GCA_040392305.1 Bradyrhizobium sp.
GCCTGTCGCGCAAGACCAACCTGTGCACCGCCATTCGCGCGACGCAGGGCAAGGGACTGATGGCGGACGGCACATCGCGCTTCTCGCTCGGCGGCAAACCGATCCATCACTATATGGGCACGTCGACCTTCGCCAACTACACCGTGCTGCCCGAGATCGCGGTCGCGAAAATCCGCGAGGACGCGCCGTTCGACAAGGTCTGCTACATCGGCTGCGGTGTCACCACCGGCATCGGTGCGGTCATCAACACCGCGAAAGTCGAGCAAGGCGCCAAGGCGATCGTGTTCGGTCTCGGCGGCATCGGCCTCAACGTACTGCAAGGGTTGCGCCTCGCAGGCGCCGACATGATTATCGGCGTCGACATCAACAATGACCGCAAGGCGTGGGGCGAGCGCTTCGGGATGACGCATTTCGTCAACCCGAAGGAAGTCGGCAAGGACCTCGTGCCCTATCTGGTCGACATGACGAAAACGCCAGAAGATCAGATCGGCGGCGCCGACTACACCTTCGACTGCACCGGCAACGTCACCGTGATGCGTCAGGCGCTGGAAGCCTGCCACCGCGGCTGGGGACAATCGATCATCATCGGCGTCGCGCCGGCGGGAGCCGAAATCGCCACGCGGCCGTTCCAGCTCGTCACCGGGCGGACCTGGAAGGGCACCGCCTTCGGCGGCGCGCGCGGCCGCACCGACGTGCCCAAGATCGTCGACTGGTATATGCAGGGCAAGATCCAGATCGATCCGATGATCACGCATGTCATGCCGCTGGCCGAGATCAACACGGCCTTCGAACTTATGAGGACCGGTCAGTCGATCCGTGGTGTCGTGACGTTCTGATCAGCCTCGCCTTTCACGGCGCGGATCCTGCTGGCGGCCTGTTCATGAGAATGGTCCGCCAGCCGCCGCCACTTGGCTTCGGCGTAACGGCGATTGTATTCGGCGACCCGCCACCCGGTCGCGCCGTCGAGGACTCCTGCGCGAAACACCAGCGTCTTTACGAACGCCGCCCATCCATGCAGCGGCGCATCAAACCGCGACGCCCGGCGGCCACGCAATCCCATCTGCAACGCGGCCGCTCGCGAATAGCGCTCAATCTTGTCTTCGGCATCTTCCCATGACTCGATGGAGTCGTGATCGATCGGCCGGCGCAGCCGTTTGACACGACCATCCACGACCAGCCGTTCATGGACAAGATCATCGGAAAAGCGTGCACGGCCACGGCGAAACAGACGGCATACATAGTCGGGAGACCAGCCGCAGTGACGGACAACCTTGCCGCAAAAACGCGACCGCCGTGGCAATTCGAATGCATCCGCATCGTCACCAGCAATTGCCGCACGGACTTCCGCGGCCGCATCCGCATCGAGCCACTCGTCGGCATCGAGCGACAGCACCCAATCGGTTGCAGCAAGATCGAGCGCACGGTTCTTCTGGGGACCGAAGCCGGGCCAATCCGTTGTCGCAACCACGCGCGCGCCGCACGCTATCGCGCGTTCGAGAGTGCGGTCGGTGCTGCCGCTGTCAACGACGATGCGGGCATCAGCGAAATCAACCGAACGTAGGCAACGTTCGATCATCGCCTCCTCATTCCTCGTGATGACGATGACAGTCAGGCTCGGCAAAATCGCACTCGCGCAGTGAAGACCAGCGCCTGTACCGCCCGCGCGGCGTAAGCGCAAGGGCCGGCGCGTGCTCAGAACTCGTCGGGGCAAGGATCGGCGATCTTCCAGAGATCGGGGCCGTTCTTGATCTTCTTCATTTCCGGCGTGAGGCCGCCGTTGCGGCGCAGCCAGTCTTTGACCGGCTGAGGATAGTAGGACATCAGATCGGACGTGCCCTGCGCGCTCGTCACCTTGATGCCGAAGGTGAAGGCCTTGTCGTAATAGGCCTGATGGAAGCCGATGCTGGCGCGCGGCGTCACGCACACCTTGCTCGGCGGCACGATGCCGAACACCAGCGTGCAGGCGGAATTGCAGATGCCGTCGATGATGACGCGCTCGCCCGTCTTGCGGATGCGGTGATACTTCACCTTGTATTCTTCGACATAGCCGCCGTGATCGCGCGTGATGCGCAGATCGGCGCGCGCCGGAACGGCCGCCAGCATCGACAGGGCAGACAGGGCCAGAACAACAACCCGCATGGGCAACAACGACCACCTTTGAGCGTTCTCATGTGCCGCGACCGTTATTGCGGGGGCACATGGCAAGAGTCTGGCAAGACTGTGTTGGAAATTCGTTAACCATCAAGGCAGGATCGCCCTCACCGCGCCGTCCACTGGACGCCCGCTCCCGGAAAAATCTGCCCCCCTCCCCGCGTGACCGCCGCTGCGCGCGGCGGCCACGAGGTCGGCCATCACTTCTTCGGCCGGACCGCGTCCGCGGTGCCTTGGATGAACGCCTTCAGCTTGGTGACGTCATCGGGCGTGAGCTTGCCGGTAAAGTCGGGCATGCCGCGATCAGTGAACGGCCCTTTGAAGACGATCGATTCCAGATTTGCGATGGTTTCGGGCGCGACATAGCCGAGGTTGCGGATGTTGCCGCCCCGGTCCACGCCCGGCACGCCATGGCAGAAGGCGCAGTTCGAGACATAGAGCATGGTGCCCGGACCGACATCGGCCGGATCGTACTTCACGCCCTCCAACAGGTTTTCCATCTGATATTTGGTGATGGCCGGCAGAGGCGCTTTGCCGCCGAGCGCGAAGGTATAGACCGTGCCCGGATTGTTGCTCTCGGTGGCGCGCTGCGTCTCGCCGAACACGCCGCCCCAGCCGACCGCGATCGACACATACTGCACATCGCCGATCATATAGGTCGAAGCGGCCGCCACCACGCCGGTGCCGGTCGGGCTCTCCCACAGCTTCTCACCCGTTTTGGCGTTGTAGGCGACAAAGCGGCCATCGGCTGTCCCCTGGAACACCAGATTGCCCGCGGTGGTGAGCGTGCCGCCGTTCCACGGCGCGACATGCTCGTGACGCCAGACTTCCTTTTGCGCCACCGGGTCCCAGGCGATCAGACGGCCGAACGGCTTGCTCTTCGGCGGCTCGGCGTTGACCGCAAATCCGAGATTCCAGCCGATGCCGGCCATCGCCTTGCCCGGCTTGTTCTCGTTGTGCTTCCAGTCTTTCTCCGCAGTGAGATTGAGCGGGATGTTCTGCGCCGGCAGATACACCAGCCCGGTCTGCGGATTGAACGACATCGGATGCCAGTTGTGCGCACCGAACGGCCCCGGAATGCTGTCGAACGGCTTGTCGCCGCGCGCTTCCGCAACCTCGATCGGGCGGCCGTTGGCGTCGTAGCCGGTGGCCCAGTTCACATCGACGAAATTCTTGGCCGAGATGAA
>JBEBWH010000373.1:0-3337 GCA_040392305.1 Bradyrhizobium sp.
ATTTCGCCGCCGAGATGGTGCCGTTCGATCCGCTGGTCGGCGAGTTTCGCGTGCATTATGCGGGTTTTTTCGACCCCGGCTTCGGTTACGAAGGTGCGGGGGGAGCCGGTGCCCGCGCCGTGCTGGAGGTGCGTTCGCGCGAGGTGCCGTTCATCCTCGAACACGGCCAGATCGTCGGCCGCCTCGTCTATGAAAAGATGCTGGGCCCGCCCGACACCGTCTATGGCCGCGGCATCAGTTCCAACTATCAGGCGCAGGGGCTGAAGCTCTCCAAGCATTTTCGCGTGTGAGACGTCTCGATGCGCGACAGCCGATTTGCTGTCGTCGCTTTCGTAGCGTGGCGCGCGCGAACGGCTGTGATGCGGCGAACGATCTGATGACAGCCCGACCGCAAGGTCCCTGGGCGCGACGGGCTGCCTGCCGTTAGTTCAGGGTGCGATGAACGCCCGGACTGTCGAGCGAGAAGACCGGAATCTCGATATCGAAATGCTCGCCGCTTTCGTCGACCATCTGATAGCTGCCGGTCATGAAACCCGATGTGGTCGGTAGCGGAACGCCGCTCGTATACTCGAAGGCCTCGCCCGGCGGCAGCAAGGGCTGCTCGCCGACCACGCCTTCGCCCCGGACCTCCTGCGTCCGGCCGGTGGCGTCGGTGATGATCCAGTGCCGGGTTTTGAGCTGCACGGTGCGCGGACCGGAATTGGTGATGGTGATTGTATAAGCCCAGAAATACTGGCCTTTTTCCGGCGCGGAGCGCTCCGGCAGGTAGGCCGGCTCGACGGTCACTTCGATATCTCGGGTGCGGGCGCGATACATGATCGTTGTTTCAACATAGTTGACGCCTAACGGCAATCCACCCGCGCGGCGGGCTGCGAGAATCTGTCACGTGCGACAGGCTGGCCTCTTGAGCGCGGGTGCGGAGCTGTCAACAACAGGGCGTTTTGCGGATGCGATCCGCTGCAGATGATGTGGGGACATCGATTCGACACTGTCCGGATGATTGTATCCGGCGTCGTCTCAATCGTGCGGTTGTATGAGCCAGCCTAGCGTAACGTTGCCCAGTGGGCCGAATCCCGAATCGGGAAAGCTTCCGGCTGCAACGCGGAGCGCGGCGGAAGTTGCGCCGCCGTCAGGCGGCGGACGGGAGTTGCGGCTCGATCTGTTTCGCGGCATCGCGCTGTGGCTGATCTTCGTCGATCACCTGCCGCAGAATATTCTGACCTGGGCGACGCTGCGCAACTACGGCTTCAGCGACGCGACCGAGATCTTCATTTTCATCTCCGGCTATACGGCGGCCTTCGTCTATGGCGGTGTATTAGCCTCGTCGGGTTTCATCGTGGCGAGCGCGCGCATCTTCAAACGCGTATGGCAGATCTACGTGGCCCATGTGTTTCTGTTCACGATCTATCTCGCCGAGATTTCCTACGTCGCGAACAGCTTTCAGAATCCGCTCTACGCGGAGGAAATGGGCATTCTCGATTTCTTCAGGCATCCCGACGTCACCATCGTCCAGGCGCTGCTGCTCAAGTTTCGCCCGGTCAATATGGACGTGCTGCCGCTCTATATCGTGCTGATGCTGTTTTTGCCGCTGATCCTGTGGCTGATGGTGCGCAAGGCCGATCTCACCTTGCTATTGTCGCTTCTGCTCTATGCGCTGGCGTGGGAGTTCGAGTGGAATCTGCCCGCCTATCCCAGCGGCACGTGGTTTTTCAATCCGTTTGCGTGGCAGCTTCTGTTCGTGTTTGGCGCCTGGTGCGCGCTCGGCGGTGCCAAGCGGATGAGCCGTGTTCTGCAGTCCCGGATGACGCTGGTGCTGAGCGTGCTCTATCTGCTGTTTGCATTCGGAGTGACGCTGACCTGGCATCTTCCGCAAATCGGCCATGTGCTGCCGCGCAGCCTTGAATACTGGATGTATCCGATCAGCAAGACGGATCTCGACGTGCTGCGGTTCGCGCATTTTCTCGCGCTCGCGGCGCTTGTGGTCCGCTTTCTGCCGCGAGACTGGCAGGGCCTGGCCTCGCCCTGGCTGCGGCCCCTGATTCTTTGCGGCCAGCATTCGCTGGAAATCTTCTGCCTCGGAGTTTTTCTCGCCTTCGCCGGGCACTTCATCCTGGCGGAGTATTCCGGCGCCGCCGCCATGCATGCGATGGTGAGCGTGGCCGGCATCGTCATCATGTCAGCCGCGGCCTGGGTGTTTTCATGGTATAAGCGGGCGACCGGCAAGGGCGGATCGCGGGCGAAAACCGTGGCGGAAAGCGATGCCGACCTCACGGGGGGAGGATGATGACGCGGATACTGACGGCGTTGGCCGTGGCGGGATGTCTGGCGTTCGGCGCCGGCGTCGCAAGCCGCGGGCATGCCCAGATTGCTGGTGTTTCCGCCCCTACGCATCGGTGCGAGCCTCCGGCCTATCTGCTGGCGACCGAAAGCCAGCTCGGCAAGGTGGCCGCGGCCGTCAAGGCGGCGCGCAAGCTCGATATTCTGGTGGTGGGCAGCATGTCGTCGTCGCTTCCGGGCGCGGAAGGGATCGGCAAGGCCTATCCTGCGCGGCTGGAAGCTGCCCTGCGTGACAGGCTTGCTGGGGTGACGGTGAACGTAACCAGCGAAATTCTGCCGAAGCGGACCGCCGAGAATATCGCGCCGCGCCTCGGAGGACTCGTCAATGATCGAAAGCCCACCCTTACGATCTGGCAGACTGGAACGGCGGACGCGATCCGCTCGGTCGATCCCGAGGATTTCCGCGAAGCCGTCGATGAAGGCGTTGCCGCCCTGCAGCAGGCGGGCAGCGAGGTGGTTCTGGTCAATCCCCAGTACAGCCCCCGGCTGGAGACGATGATTTCGCTGGCGCCGTATCTGGACGGCATGCGGATCGTGGCGCAGCACCATGACGTGCCGCTGTTCGACCGGTTCGCCATCATGCGGCACTGGAACGAGGCCGGCGAGTTCGATCTGTTCGGCCCGGCGCAGGGCATGGCGATGGCCAGAGAGGTCCATGATTGTCTCGGCCAGGCGCTGGCGACCTTTGTGATCGAGGCCGCGCGGATCAATCCGGTCGAATTGCGGGTCGGACGCTGACCGGCGGGCGGCCTTCGCAGCCGATGGTTGGTGCCGCGGAAGGAGCGCGCGCTGCTCCGGACGGGGCATGTTGGTAGGGGATGGCGCCTGTTTGGGCGCGAACTATGCGGTCAGCTTCCCGTCGTGGCGCCGGAACTGGTCGGTTTGGTCCCGATCCTCGCTTATGGCGCGGTCGATCCGAAACGCCGGATTGCTCCCGCCGCGCCAATCGGCTAAATGACGCCGGTTACGCACCCGTAGCTCAGCTGGATAGAGCGCTGCC
>JBEBWH010000374.1:0-3332 GCA_040392305.1 Bradyrhizobium sp.
GCATGCCCTCGCGCAGGCCGCGGTCGGCGACGCGCAGGCGCGGCAACGGAAAGGCGCGGCGCACCCCGTCGAGAATGGCGCAGCCGGGCAGCACCAGATCGGCGCGCTCGCGGCGGATGCAGTTGTTGTCGGCGCGCTCCTCGTAACTCATCCCGATCAGGCGGGCGAGCGTGGTGGAGATGTCGGCGTCGTCCATCCAAAGACTGTCGACGCGGCGGCGGTCGTAGCGCGGCAGGTTGAGGTGAATGCCGGCGACGGTGGTGACGGTGCCGGAGGTGCCGATGAGATGCAGCCCGTCAAGCTCGCCGCCGTGCTCGGCCGCGAAGGGAGCGAGATGCAGCGACACCTCCTGCACCATCCGCTCATAGCTCTGCGGCGTGACATGGCGGCCGCCGAAGCGCTCGGCCAGCGTCACCACGCCGAACGGCAGCGAGGTCCAGCCCCGCATCCGCGTAGCGCCGCCGACACGCTCGACCCGCACCACCTCGGTCGAGCCGCCGCCGATGTCGAACAGGATCGCGCCGCGCGCCGCGCCGTCGATCAGCGGGGTGCAGCCGATCATCGCCAGCGTCGCCTCGTTCTCGCGGTTGATGACTTCGAGCTGGATGCCGGCCTCGCTGGCGACGCGGCTGCGGAACAGATCGCCATTGGCCGCCTGACGGCACGCCTCGGTCGCGACCAGCCGCAGCCGGTTGGCGTTGCGCAGGTCGATCTTGCTGCGGCAGATCGCGAGCGCGGCGATGGTGCGATCGATCGCCGCTTCGCTGATGCAGCCGGTGGCGGCGATGCCCTCGCCAAGCCGCACGATGCGCGAGAAGGAATCGATGACGCGAAAACCGGCGCCCTGCGGCCGCGCGATCAGCAGGCGGCAATTGTTGGTGCCGAGATCGAGCGCGGCATAGATGCTGGGGGCCATCGGACGGGCGGCCCCGAGCACCGCCGCGCCATGGCCGCCACGCGCCGCACGACGCCCGCGCCCATAGGGCCGCAGTCGCAATCCGCCGCTCATTTACACCCGCCCATTCGCGACGCCCTGCTCATTCGCTCCCCGTCATGTAAACTTTATCAGTGCCCGAAAGGCCGGTGCAACCGCCTCGCACGCCCGGCATGCCGTAAGGAGCGTTGCCCGCGGCGCGGCGAAGCCTTAATTGAGAGGGATTACCGCGTCCAAGCTCCTGTTTCCCGCCGAAAACGACCATTTTCGCCCCGACGCCGATGCACGACCAGACAGTTCCGCGCAACGCCGACGTTATTGCGCTGCAAAAATTCGCCGTCGGTCAGCCTGTCCGGCGCAAGGAGGACGACTCACTCCTGCGCGGGGCCGGCCGTTACACCGACGACATCGACCTGCCGGGGCAGGCCCATGCCTGGATCGTGCGCAGCGCGCACGCCCATGGCGTGATCGAGGCGATCGACATTGCCGCCGCGCAGGCGCTGCCGGGCGTGCTTGGCGTGTGGACCGGGGCCGACCTCGCCGCGGCCGGCTATGGCGCATTCAATTGCGGGCTTCCGATCAGGAACGCCGACGGCTCGGCCATGCTGCAGACCGACCGCCTGCCGCTCGCCACCGGCAAAGTGCGCTTCGTCGGCGATCCGGTCGCGGTCGTCGTCGCGGAAACGGCGGCGCAGGCGCGCGACGCCGCCGAGGCGGTGAGCGTCGAGATCACCCCGCTGGAGGCGGTGACCGAGGCCGAGGCCGCCGCCGCGCCCGACGCGCCGCAGCTCTACGACCACATCCCCGGCAACACGCCGCTGCATTACCACTCCGGCGACACGGCGGCGATGGAGGCGGCATTCGCCAGCGCCGCGCATATCGTCCGCCTCGATCTCGTCAACAGCCGCGTCGCGGTGGTGCCGATGGAGCCGCGCGTCGGCGTCGCCGCCTTCGATGCGGCCAGCGGCCGCTACACACTCTACGCGCCGACGCAAGGCGTCGCCGGCAACCGCGACAGCCTCGCAAAGCTCCTCAACGTGCCGCGCGACAAGGTGCGACTCGTCACGCTCAATGTCGGCGGCTCGTTCGGCATGAAGAATGCGAGCTATCCCGAATATCTGTGCATCCTGAATGCGGCGAAGGCGCTGGGACGGCCGGTGAAGTGGCTCGACGAACGCTCCACCAGTTTCCTCAGCGACAATCACGGCCGCGCGCAGACCGTGCGCGGCGAACTCGCGCTCACCAAGGACGGCGCCTTTCTCGGCGTGCGCATCACCGGCTTCGGCAATCTCGGCGCTTACCTCACGGGCGTCGCGCCGATCCCGCTCACCGTCAACATCGTCAAGAACATCGCCAGCGTCTATCGCACGCCGCTCATCGAGGTCGATATCCGCTGCGTGCTGACCAATACGAGTTTCCTCGGCGCCTATCGCGGCGCGGGCCGGCCCGAGGCGAATTACTTCATGGAGCGGCTGATCGATCGCGCCGCGCGCGAGATGAAGATCGACCGCGTCGCCCTGCGCCGCCGCAATATGATCAAGCCGCGCGACATTCCCTATGCCGCCGCGAGCGGCATGACCTATGACAGCGGCGACTTCCCCGCCGTGCTCGATCGCGCGCTGGAGCTTGCCGACTATGCCGGCTTTGCGGCGCGCCGGCGCGAGGCGAAGCGTCACGGGCTTCTGCGCGGCATCGCGGTCGGCTGCTATCTCGAAGTCACTGCCGGGCCGAGCACCGAACTCGGCAAGATCACTTTCGACGACGACGGCCACATCACCATCACCACCGGTACGCTCGACTACGGTCAGGGCCATGCGACGCCGTTCGCGCAGGTGCTCTGCGAACGGCTCGGCGTGCCGTTCGAACTGATCCGGCTGCAACAGAGCGACAGCGACCTCGTGCACACCGGCAACGGCACCGGCGGCTCGCGCTCGATCATGACCAGCGGCGCGGCCATCGTCGAAGCCGCCGATCTGGTGATCGCCAGGGGCAAGAGCGCCGCCGCGCATCTACTGGAGGCGGCGGAAGCCGACATCGAATTCGCCGATGGCCGTTTCATCATCGCCGGCACCGATCGCGGCATCGGCGTCATCGAACTGGCGCGGCGCCTGCGCGGCGCGCCCAGGCGCGACGGCGTACCGGAAACTCTCGACGTCGATCACGTCAACAAGGGCGTGCCGTCGGCCTTCCCCAACGGCTGCCACATCGCCGAAGTCGAGGTCGATCCCGCGACCGGCGTGGTGCGCGTGGTGAACTATACCGGCGTCAACGACTTCGGCACCGTCATCAACCCGATGATCGTCGAGGGCCAGCTCCACGGCGGCGTGGCGCAGGGCATCGGCCAGTCGCTGATGGAGGAGGTACGCTACGACGGCGAAGGCCAGCCGATCACCGGCTC
>JBEBWH010000375.1:0-3329 GCA_040392305.1 Bradyrhizobium sp.
CAGCCATGGCCGCCAAAGCGCAGATCGAAATCCGACCCGTCCGGACCGACGAGCGCGCGGCCTGGGAGCCGTTGTGGCAGGGCTATCTCGCCTTCTACAAGACCGGCGTGCCGCCGGAGACGACCGACGCCACCTGGTCGCGCTTTCATGATCCGGCCGAGCCGATGTTCCTGCTCGGCGCTTATGTCGATGGCACGTTGACCGGCATCGTGCAGTATCTGCTGCACCGCTCGACCTGGACGGTTGGCAACTACTGCTACCTGCAAGACCTGTTCGTGAAGGACACCGCGCGCGGCCTCGGGCTCGGACGGGCGCTGATCGAGGCGGTCTATGCCGATGCCGAGGCGCGCGGCGCCAGCCGCGTGCACTGGCTGACGCACGAGACCAATGCGCAGGCGCGGCTGCTCTACGACCGCATCGCCGACCGCCCGGGCTTCATCCAGTATCGCAAGGTGTTCTGATGGCGGAGGGGGCGGTGGCCGAGGTCAAGGCGCTGGTGTTCGACGTGTTCGGCACCGTTGTCGACTGGCGCACCAGCCTGATCGACGACTTCGTCGCTTGGGGCGACGCGCGCGGCCTTCGCGGCGACTGGGTGGGGCTGGTCGATGCCTGGCGCGGCGCTTACGTCCCCTCGATGAACGAGGTGCGGATGCATCCCGAGCGCGGCTTCGTCATTCTCGAAGAGCTGCAGCGGCGCTCCGTCAAGGAGATTGCGCCGCGCTTCGGCCTCGCCAATCTGAGCGAGTGCGATCTCGACCATCTCAATATGGGCTGGCGGCGGCTGAAGCCGTGGCCGGACAGCGTTGCGGGGCTGACGCGGCTGAAAACGCGCTTTCTCATCGCGCCGCTGTCGAACGGCAATTTCGCGCTGACCGCGAACATGGCGAAACAGGCGGGGTTGCCATGGGACGTGGTGTTCGGCACCGATCTGTTCGGCCACTACAAGCCCGATCCGGAAGTCTATCTCGGCGCGGCGCGGCTGCTGCGTCTGCAACCGTCCGAACTGATGATGGTCGCCGCCCACAACAGCGATCTGCAGGCGGCGCAGGCGCTTGGCCTGAAAACCGCATTCGTGGCGCGGCCGACCGAATACGGTCCGCACCAGAGCAGGGATTTCGGCCCCGAAGGCGCGTGGGATGTCGTGGCGCGCGACTTCGGCGATCTCGCCGATCAGCTCGGATGCCGGTGACGCTGCTCGCCATCGCATCGCTGTTGCGCCGCTCCGGCGCGCGCGAGGCGGCGTGATGTCTCCCCCGACCGTCCTTCCGCTCGCACCGCAGCCCGCCTTTCTCGGCGTCACCGCGTCTGCGACGGGGCGCGTCTGGCGTGATCGCCTCGACACGCGCGGCGCGGCGCAGGCGCTCGGCATCGCCCAGCGCCATCAGTTGCCGGAATTGCTGGCGCGCGTGCTGGCCGGCCGCAACGTCGATCTCGACGCGGTGGAGGATTTCCTCGATCCCACCATCCGCCGGCTGCTGCCGGACCCGTTCAGCATCACGCAGATGGAGCAGGCGGCGCATCGCATCGCCGACGCCGCCACGCGCGGAGAGACGATCGCGATCTTCGGCGACTACGACGTCGACGGCGCCACCTCGGCGGCGCTGCTGACGTGGCATCTGCGTCATTGCGGGCTCGATCCGATCATCCACATCCCCGACCGCATTTTCGAGGGCTATGGCCCGAACAGCGACGCGATCCGCAAGCTCGCGGGGCAGGGCGCGACGCTGCTGATCTGCGTCGATTGCGGCACGACGAGCCTGGAGCCGCTGGCGGAGGCCAAGCACATCGGCATGGACGTGGTGGTGATCGACCATCACCAGTGCGGCGACGAGTTGCCGGTGGTCGATGCGCTGGTCAACCCGAACCGCCCCGACGATCTGTCCGGGCTCGGCCATCTCGCCGCGGTCGGCCTCGTGCTGGTGACGCTGGTGGCGGTCAATCGCGAACTGCGCGCGCGCGGCTTCTGGACCGGCCAGCGGCCGGAGCCGAACCTGCTCGACCAGTTGCATCATGTCGCGCTCGGCACCGTGGCGGACGTCGCGCCGCTGATCGGGCTCAATCGCGCCTTCGTCGCCAAGGGGCTGATCGCGATGCGCCGCCGCGATCATGTCGGCCACACCGCCCTGATGGATGTCGCGCGTCTCAACGGGCCGCCGGAGGCGTGGCATCTCGGCTTCATGCTCGGGCCGCGCATCAATGCGGGCGGCCGCATCGGCCGCGCCGATCTCGGCGTGCGGCTGCTGCTCGAAGGCGATGTTTCGGAGGCCGCGGCGATCGCCGCCGAACTCGACCGGCTCAATCAGGAGCGCCGCGTCATCGAGCAGATGGCGGAGGCGCAGGCGGAAGCCGAGGCGCTCGCCGCCCTTGGCGCGGAAGACAAGGCGGCGGTGATCGTCACCGCGTCCGATGGCTGGCATCCCGGCGTCGTTGGCCTCGTCGCCGCGCGGCTGAAGGAGAAGTTTGCGCGCCCCGCTTTCGCCATCGCCTGGGAGCCGGGCGGCAAGGGGATCGGCTCCGGCTCGGGCCGCTCGATCACCGGCGTCGATCTCGGGCAGGCGGTGCGCCGCGCCGTGGCCGACGGCATCCTGCAAAAAGGCGGCGGGCATGCGATGGCGGCCGGCGTGACGTTGCACCGCGACCAGCTGCCCGCATTCCGCGCCGCGATGGAAAGCGCGCTCGCCGACAGCGTGGCGCTGGCGCGGCAGGCCAATCGGCTGTCCATCGACGGCGCGGTGAGCGCGCGGGCGGTCACGCCGGAGCTTGTGGCGTCGCTCGATCGCGCCGGCCCGTTCGGCGCCGGCAACCCCGCGCCCGTGCTGGCGCTGCCGTCGCATCAACTGGCTTACGCCGAGGAGGTGGGTCAGGCCCATGTCCGCATCCGCCTGAAATCGGGCGATGGCGCGCAGGTCAACGGCATCGCGTTTCGCGCGGTCGGCCAGCCGCTCGGCCGCGCTTTGATGGAGGCGCGCGGGCAACCGCTGCATGTCGCGGGTACGCTCAGCATCGACCGCTGGCAGGGTACCGAGCGCGTGCAACTGCGCGTGACCGACGTGGCGGTCCCCGCGCCGGAGCCGCTCAAGATCCGGTAGAGTCTTTCCGCTTCTGCCAGAATCAGAAGCGGAACTCCAGATATTATCTTGACGCGTTTTCTTAACGCGAACCGGTACCCACTTCGCTCGAAAACGCTTTAGCATTTTTCGTTCGCCTTGGTGTCCCGGATGCGATGCGGCGCAAGCGCAAGCGCCGTGCCGCTTCGCTGATCCGGGACCGTCAAGAACAATGCCGTTGGTATGATCCCGGTTCTGCGGCGCAACGTTGCGCGCTGCGCC
>JBEBWH010000376.1:0-3325 GCA_040392305.1 Bradyrhizobium sp.
GCGCCTTCGGCAAGATCGTCTCGATGATGCAGTTCAACATGTATCATCACTACACCGTGGACGAGCATTTGCTGCGCTGTATCGGCATCCTGCAGGAGATCGAGCGCGGTGGTCATGAAGAGTTCGCGCTGGCGTCCGACCTGATGCGCAAGATCCGTCCCGAGCACCGCGCGGTCATCTACATGACGGTGTTCCTGCATGACATCGCCAAGGGCCGGCCCGAGGATCACTCCATCGCCGGCGCCAAGGTAGCGCGGCGGCTGTGTCCGCGCTTCGGCTTCAACGCCGCCGAGACCGAAACCATCGCCTGGCTCATTCAGGAACATCTGACGATGTCGGAGGTGGCGCAATCGCGCGATCTGTCGGACCACAAGACCATCGAGAATTTCGCCGCCGTGGTGCAGTCGGTCGAGCAGATGAAACTGCTGACGATCCTCACCACCGCCGATATTCGCGGCGTCGGCCCCGGCGTGTGGAACGGCTGGAAGGCGCAGCTCATTCACACGCTGTATTACGAGACCGAGCCGGTGCTGACCGGCGGCTTCTCCGAGGTCAACCGCGCCCAGCGCATCGATGTCGCGCAGGCGAAATTCCGCGAAGCCTTCACCGAATGGCCGACTGCCGAACTCGATGCCTATATGGCGCGGCATTATCCCGCCTACTGGCTCAAGGTCGAACTGCCGCGCAAGATTCGCCAGGCGCGCTTCGTCAAGGAGAGCGGTGCGAACGGCTACAAACTGGCGATCGATGTCGGCTTCGGCGAGGGACGGGGCGTCACCGAATTGACGATTCTCACGCAGGATCATCCCTGGCTGCTGTCGGTGATCGCCGGTGCGTGCGCCGCGGCCGGCGCCAATATCGTCGATGCGCAGATCTACACCACCACGGATGGCCTTGCGCTCGACACCATCGCCATCTCGCGCGAGTACGACCGCGACGAGGACGAGGCGCGCCGCGCCCGCCGCATCGGTGAGATGGTCGAGCAGGTGCTGGAGGGCACGCTGCGGCTGCCCGAGATCGTCGCCAAGCGCGCGGCGGCGCGCGGCAAGTCGCGGCCGTTCGTGGTCGCGCCCGACGTCGTCATCAACAACAACTGGTCGGACCGTCACACCGTCATCGAAGTGTCGGGCCTCGACCGGCCGGGCCTCCTGTACGAACTCACGACCGCAATCTCGAAGCTCAATCTCAACATCGCCTCGGCGCATGTCTCCACCTTCGGCGAGCGCGCCCGCGACGTGTTCTATGTTACCGATCTGCTGGGCGCGCAGATCACCGCGCCGACGCGGCAGGCGGCGATCAAGCGCGCGCTGGTGCATCTGCTCGCCGATGGCGAGCGCGCGGCCGCGCGCAAGCCGCTGCCGGGCGTGCGCGCCCCGACCTGATCTTCTCACGCTTCGATGTGGACGCCCTCATGGGCAAGCAGCCAGCGCTTGCGGGCCAGCCCGCCGCCATAGCCGGTAAGCCGGCCGTCGGCACCGATCAGGCGATGGCACGGCACCACGACGCTGATCGGGTTGGCGCCATTGGCATGGCCGACCGCGCGCACCGCGCTCGCCATGCCGAGGCGGGCGGCGAGCGCGCCATAGCTCATCGTCGTGCCGGCCGGGATGTCGCGTAGCGCGGTCCACACCCGGCGCTGAAACGAGGTGCCGCCAGTGCGGCATGCGATGGTGTCGAGCGCGCGGTGGTGCCCCTCGAAATAGTCGGCGAGCGCCCGCCGCAGCGCGGGTGGTGCGGCACCCGGCCGCAACGCCACCACGCCGTGCTGACGCCGCAGCAGCGTCGTCAGCCGCTCCTCGTAATCGGCCCAGTCGAGCGCGCAGAGCCGGCCCGCCGCGTCGGTGACGAGCAGCGCTGTGCCGATCGGCGTCCCGAAGCGGTCGAGCGTCAGAGTTTCGGGGGTGGTTGCCGGCTTGCGCCGCGTCGCGCCGGGCTTCGCCTTCGATGGGCCGCCTGTGCTACACATGGCGCTGTCCTGTTCTGTGGCGCTGTCCTGATCCGGGAGAGACTTCATGCTGGCCATCGCGACCCTTCTGATCGCTCTGATCGCCGCGCTTCATATCTATATCCTGATCCTCGAAATGTTTCTCTGGACAGAGCCGCGCGGCCTGAAGGCGTTCGGCCAGACGCCGGAGCAGGCCGAAGCCTCGAAAGTGCTGGCCGCCAATCAGGGCCTGTATAACGGCTTTCTCGCCGCCGGGCTGATCTGGGGCCTGATCCATCCCGACGAGGCGGTTGGCGGCCAGATTCTGGTGTTCTTCCTCGTCTGCGTCATCGCCGCCGGGCTTTACGGCGGCTACACCGCGAGCCGCAAGATCGCGCTGATCCAGGCGCTGCCGGCCGCCATCGCGCTGGTGCTGCTGGTCGCGGCGTGACCGGGATGCGGCATGCTTAGCATCGTCAATCTGTCGAAGGCCTATCGCACGCCGCAGGGACCGCTCGCGGTGCTGCGCGGCGTCGACCTCACTGTCGCGCGCGGCGAGAGCGTGGCCCTGACCGGCGAATCCGGCAGCGGCAAGAGCACGCTGCTGCATCTCATCGCCGGGCTGGACGATGTCGATGGCGGCGAGATACGTCTCGGGGACACGGTCGTCTCCAGCCTTCCGGACAGTGCGCGGGCTGAGGTGCGGCGCGAGCGGATCGGCCTCGTATTCCAGCAGTTCAATCTGATCCCGAGCCTGTCGGTCGCCGACAATCTGGCGTTTCAGGCGCGCATCGGCGGGCGGTTCGACGCGGCTTGGCATGAGGAACTGATCGCGCGGCTGGGGCTTACCGATCTCGGCGACCGCTATCCGGAGCAACTGTCGGGCGGGCAGCAGCAGCGCGTCGCCATCGGCCGTGCGCTGGCCGGGCGGCCGGAGCTGGTGCTGGCCGATGAGCCGACCGGCAATCTCGACGAAGCGACCGCGAGCGAGGTGGTCGAACTGGCGCGCGACCTGATCGGCCGCACCGGCTGCGCCTTCCTGATGGTGACGCATAGCGACCAGTTGGCGCAACGGCTCGACCGCCGCGTGCATCTGCATGCGGGGCGCATCGCGTGAGCCGGCTCGCCTGGACGCTTGCGGCTTTGCTGAGCCACTGGCGGCGGCATCCGATGCAGTTCGCCACCCTGCTGATCGGGCTGATCGCCGCGACCGCGCTGTGGAGCGGCGTGCAGGCGATCAACGCGCAGGCGCGCTTGAGCTACGACCGCGCGGCGGCGGCGTTCGGCGGTGGCCGCGTGCCGACGCTGACGCCGGCGCAATCCGACACCGTGCCGCAATCGTTGTTCGCCGAACTGCGCCGCGCCGGGTGGCCGGTCTCGCCCGTGCTGGAGGGGCGCATC
>JBEBWH010000377.1:0-3321 GCA_040392305.1 Bradyrhizobium sp.
GTTCCGGCATCGCGGGCATCGCCGCGCGATTGGCCCCGAGCATGGCTTCGAAGCTCTTGAGCATCGCCGCCTCGATCTCCGGCCGCCGCTCCAGCGCCGCCATCGCCATCGCCGCCGCCTCGATGGTCGAAAGGCCCTCGCGGCGCGGCTCGCGGCGCAGCCGGCCGTAGCGCGACGGCTGTTTCGGCGTCAGCACGACGCGGCGGCATTTCAACAGCCACGGATTGCGCCACCACAGCGTCTTGGCCTGGCTCCAGGTGCCGTCGAGCACGATGACGCCTTCGATGCCGCGCAACGCCCTCGCCTGGTCCTGCTCCGGCAACCCCTTGCGATCGACCGCGACGACGCCGGTTTCGCTGCGCAACGACTTCACATCGACCGAGCCGAGATACAGCACCGCCCAGCGCTGCGGATCGACCTCGCGGCCGAGAATCTTCGACAGGCTCGGCCATGACAGGCCGATCCTGAGCACCGCGTTCCTGACATGCTGGACGGCGAGCCGCGCGGTCGCCAGCGCCTTGTCCTGCTCCTGCGGATGCATCAGCACGACCAGCGACAGCCGCGTCGCGACCGGCGCGACCTGATCGCACACGCATAGCCGCAGGGGTTTCGCGCAGCGCGGGCAGGTTTCGGCCTCGCCGCCCTGCGCGGCAATCTCGGGGATGTTCGTCATGCCCTGCTATACGCTGGAAGCCTTCGCCCCGCCAATCTATTCCGCGGGCAGCGGCGTGCTGGCGCGGCCGGCGCGGCGCAGGCGGAAACGGTCGATCAGGAGATAGATGACGGGCGTGGTGTACAGCGTCAGCACCTGCGACACCACCAGCCCGCCGATGATGGTGATGCCGAGCGGGCGGCGCAGTTCGGTGCCCGGCCCGACCGCGATCACCAGCGGCACGGCGGCGAGCAGCGCCGCCAGCGTCGTCATCAGGATCGGCCGGAAGCGCGCCAGACACGCCTCGAAGATCGCCGCCTCGGACGTCAGCCCGCGCTGACGTTCGCCCTCCAGCGCAAAATCGACGATCATGATGCCGTTCTTCTTGACGATGCCGATCAACAGAATGATGCCGACAAAGGCGATCACGGTGAGCGGCAGATTGGTGATTTGCAACGCCAGCAGCGCGCCCAGGCCCGCCGGCGGCAGCGTCGAGATGATCGTGAGCGGATGCGCAAGGCTCTCATAGAGCACGCCGAGCACGATATAGACCGCCACCAGCGCGCCGAGAATCAGAAGCGGCTGGCGGTTCGCGGTCTTGCGGAAGTCGGCCGCGTTGCCTTCGAAACTGCCGCGGAGGCCCTCCGGCATATGCATCTCGTTGACGGCGCGCTGGATGTTGGCGGTCGCGACCTCGAGCGGCACATCCGGTTGCAGGCTGAACGAAATCGTCGACGACGGGAAGCCGGACTGATGCGGCACCGACAGCGGAGAAAGCTCGCGCGTGCGCGTCACCACCGCCGACAGCGGCACCTGCGTATCGTTGGCGCCCGCCACATAGATGCGGTCGAGATCGGACGGATCGTTCTGGAAGGCGCGGTCGATCTCCAGAATGGTCTGGTACTGGTTGCGGCTGGTGTAGATGTAGGAGATCTGCCGCTGCGAGAAGGCATTGTTGAGCGCGTTGTCGATATCCTGCACGCGCACGCCGAGGCTCGACGCCTTCATGCGGTCGATCTTCAGCGTCAGTTGCAGGCCGCCGGGGTCGCGGTCGCTGGAAATGTCGGTGATGCCCTCGACCGTCTCCATCCGCTTGGCCACCAGCGGCGCCCAGGTCTGCAGCAAGTCGAGATCGGCGCTGGTCAGCGTGTACTGGAAGTCGGAATCGCTCTGCCGGCCGCCGGCGCGGATGTCCTGCGCGGCGAACATGAACAGGCGGATGCCGGGAATGCTGGACAGCTTCATACGCAGGCGGTTGATGACGTCCTGCGTCGTCGCCCCGCCGCGCTGTTCCAGTGGCTTGAGGCTGATGAACATGCGGCCGCGGTTCTGCCCGCCGCGCCCGCCGCCGCCGAGGCTGGAGCCGATGCCGGACACCGCGGGATCGGCCATCACGATATCGGCGACCTGCTCTTGCAGCGGCACCATGGCCTGGAACGAAACGTCCGCCGATGCCCGCGTCGAGCCGATGATGAGGCCGGAATCGTCCGGCGGGAAATAGCCCTTCGGCACCTTGACATACATCACTGTGGTCAGCGCCACCGTGAGCACGAACACCGCAAGCGTCAGCCACGGATAGCCGAGCACGACGCGCAGGCTGCGCTCGTAGAAGCGCAGGCAGCCGCCGAGAATGCCTTCGACAAGGCGATCGAACCATGTCTCCCGCTCGGGGATGCCGCTCTTGATGTAGTGGGCGCAGATCATCGGCGTGACGGTGAGCGCCACCAGCGTCGAGACGACGATGGCAAAGGTCAGCGTCAGCGAGAACTCGCGCAGCAGCCGGCCGACCACCCCTTCCATGAAGATTAGCGGCGTGAAGGCGGCGACCAGCGACAGCGAGATCGACATCACCGTGAAGCCGATCTGTTTCGCGCCGAGCAGCGCCGCCTGATACGGCGCCATGCCGCGCTCGAGATTGCGGTACATGTTCTCGATCATGACGATGGCGTCGTCGACGACGAAGCCGACCGAGATCGCCAGCGCCATCAGCGACAGGTTGTTGACCGAGAAGCCCGCGAGCCACATGCCCGCGCAGGTGCCCGCCAGCGCCAGCGGCACCGAGACGCCGGCGGCGATGGTCGGCGTGCCGCGCCGCAGGAACACGAACACCACGAACATCACCAGCACGACGGTTGCGCCGAGCGTCCACTCCATGTCGTGAACGCTGGCGCGGATGGTGCCGGTGCGATCTGACAGCACCGAGATTTCCACGCCCTGCGGAATCCAGCGCTGCAGGTCCGGCAGCAGCGCCCTCACCGCGTCCACCGTGGCGATGACATTGGCGTCGGGCTGCTTGGTGATGATCAGCAGCACCGCGGGCTGCTTGTTGTACCAGGCGATGGAGCGGCTATCGCGCGCGCCGTCCTTCACCTCGGCGATATCGGACAGCCGCACCGCATTGCCGTTGGTGGCCTTGATGATGATGCCGCGGAATTCGGCCGCCGTGCGCATCTGCGGATTGACGGCGATGGTCTCGCTCTGGCGCTCGCCGTCGAACAGCCCGACCGGCGCCAGCGGATTGGCGGCGACGATGGCGGCGCGCACGTCGTCGGTGGCGATGCCGGCCGCCGCCAGCGCGCCCGGATTGAGGCTGATGCGCACCGCCGGCTGATCGGCGCCGCTGACCGACACCTGGCCTACGCCGGGCACCTGCGAGATGCGCTGCGCCA
>JBEBWH010000378.1:0-3308 GCA_040392305.1 Bradyrhizobium sp.
TTGGTCTGGCCGTGACGCAGCGCGCGCCAGGCCGAGCGGAAAAACACGCGCCCGGCATAGGCGACCGTCGGCACCGCGATCAGGGCCGAAAGCCAGTGGAACAGGTCGCGCGTCGCGGGCTCCGCGCCGGACCACACCGACACCGACAGCAGCATGATGTTGCTGGCGCCGAAGCCGGCCACCGCGAGCGAGCGCACCAGTTCGCCCAGCACGCTGTCCTTCTCGTCCTCGCCCGCTTCGAACAGATGCGCCTGATAGCCGATCCCGCCGAGCACGGCGATGAACGGCGCGGGGGCCCGGTCGGCCCGCCAGCGGATCGTCACGCGCTTCGTCGAGAGATTGACGCGCGCCTGCGCCACGCCCGGCTGCGCGCCGAGCGCCGCCTCGATCTTCTGGATACAGCCGCCGCAATGGATCTCCGGCACCGACAGATCGGTCTGCCGCAGGCCGTCGCCGACATCGTGGCTCGCCAGCCGGATTTCCTCGCGTATGGCAGCCGGATCGGCGGCCCGCAAAGCAAATTCAGCACCTGGCGCGCAACAGCTCATAACGCGATGCCTTCCTCCGCGGCGACTGCCGCAACATCACCCCGATGATCCGATGGCAGCGCCCGCGTCCCGCTTCAACGGGCGATCCTGCGAGGGCCGGAATGAAACCACCGCCAAAACGGTCCGCGATTTCCAGCGGACCGCCGCACCGGGATCATTCGCTCCACAGTTCGCGATAGGCGTGCCATGTGCCGTGCCCGACCAGCGGGAAAACCACGATCAATCCCAAAAGGCCGGTGGCGAGGCTGAGCAGGAATAGCGCCAGCACGATGGCGCCCCAGGTCAGCATCACCGGCAGGTTGTGCCAGACCAGCGCCAGGCTGCGCCCCATCGCGGTCAGCGCATCGACGCGCCGGTCGAGCAGCATGGGCACCGAGACGACGCTGATCGCGAACGAGAACGCCGCGAACAGACCGCCGACGGCGGTACCGACCACCAGCATGCCCCAGCCGGTCGGCGTGGTGAACAGCATCTCGGCGACGTGGTTGAGGCCGGGGAACGGCGTGACGCCGAAGAACAGCGCATAGATGATCACCGCCGCCCGCATCCAGACCAGCATCAGAAGACAGAGCAGCACGCCGATGAACAGCACCTGCCCGTTCGATTCCGGGCGAACGAAAATCATCTGCCCGAGCGTGACCCGCTCGCCGGCCTCAAGCCGCCGGCTCTTCTCGTACAGGCCGATCGCGATCATCGGACCGACCACCATGAAGCCGGCGAAGGCCGGGAACAGGATGTAATCGAGGCCGAGCGAGATCAAACCGAACACGATCGCCGACGACACCAGAAACACCATGACGCCATAGGCGAGGCTGAGATTGATGCCGGTCTTGAAATCCTTCCAGCCGCGCGACAGCCATGTGTAAGGGGCCGAGGGGGCTAGCCCGCGCTTCCAGCTATGCTCGCGCGGCAGCGGCGGAACAATGGCAGGGATCGTCGTCATGATCGGTCTCGCTGTGAAATGATCCGCTTACTTATACGTGCAGGACGACTTGGCAGCGCTGAACACGCCGTTTCCAGCCGCCCCCTGTCCGGCGCGAACGTGCTCGACGCAATCCGGTTGCGACGTGACCGCGACATAGACGAGATGATAGTTCGCCGCAGCCACGAACAACAGGCCGGCGCTGACGGCGAGCCACACGGCAAGCCTGGCGCGGGGTTTGGTCACGGTCGTGCTGGTCATTGGTTCACCCTTTTATCATAGAGGTAGAGGGCCAGAATCTTGCGGTCGAGCGCCGAGAGGCGATGCTCCCAGGTCGGCATATGCCCCTGGCGGCCGCTCCACAGCGTGTCGAGCAACGCCTGCCGGTCACCGCCATAGATCCAGAGATTGTCGGTCAGGTCGGGCGCGCCGAGCTCGGTGTTGCCCTTGGCGTTCTCGCCGTGACAGGAGGCGCAGTTCGCGGCGAACAGCTCCTTGCCGGCGGCGAGCGTCTCGGGCGTCGCGCCCTTGACCGCGGCGGGGGAGGACAGGCCCTGCACGTAGCTTACGATTTTCTCGATGTCGGCGCGCGGCAGCATCTGATCGCGGCCGAAGGCGGGCATCTGCGCGGTGCGGCTCTCGGCGTGAGCCGAGTTGATGCCGACGCGGATCGTCTCGAAGATCGTCTCGGGCGTGCCGCCCCACAGCCACGCATCGCTCATCAGGCTGGGATAGCCCTTGCTGCCCTTGGCGTTGAAGCCGTGGCACGCCGCGCAATTATCGCCGAACAGCGTGTGGCCGGTGGCCCGCACGGTCTGCATCAGCTTCGGATCGGCCAGGACCTCCTTGTAGTCCTTGGCCTCGATCTGCTTGACCCAGGCGCTGCGGTCGACCTCGGCGGCCTTGACCTTCTCGGCCACGATGTTGCGCTGATCGACCCCGAGCAGCCCCTTGGTGTAGCTCGCGCCCAGCGGCCAGGTCGGCATCAGCACCCACCACAGCACGGCAAAGAACACCGTGCTCGCGAGGAACAGCCAGATCACCCGCGGCACCGGAGCATTCAGCTCCTTGATGCCGTTCCATTCGTGACCGGTGGTGATGTGCCCGGTGTGGGGATCGCGCTCGATCACGCCCATGGCTTGTCATCCTCGCTCAGAACGGACTTGGCCGCATAGTCGAAACGCTTCTTGTTCGAAGGCCAGTAGGTGTAGATCAGCACCCCGATCGACAATGCGATGAGGTAGAACAGCCCGAACGATTTGGAGAAGCCGACCAGAAAATCGTGTGTCATGACTATTTCCCTGCCTGCGCCTGCACCTGCGCCACGGGCTTGTCCGCGACGTCGGTCAGCTTGCCGAGAATCTGGAGATAGGCGACCAGCGCGTCCATCTCGGTCGGCTCGCCCTGCGCGCCGTCGAACGCGCGCACATTGGTCGCCTCGCCGTAACGTTTGGTGACGCCCTCGGCCTGCGGCGAATCCGGCGAGGCCTGGCCATAGGCGTCGGCCGGCGCGTTGGCGATCATGTCGTCGGTATAGGGCACGCCCACCGCGCGCAGCGCCGCCAGATCCTTGCTCATCTTGCTGGTGTCGAGCTGCGTGGTCTTGAGCCAGCGATAGGCCGGCATGATCGATTCCGGCATCACGTCGCGCGGATTGTAGAGGTGCGCCACATGCCACTCGTCGGAATACTTGCCGCCGACGCGGGCGAGATCAGGCCCGGTCCGCTTCGATCCCCACAGATGCGGGTGGTCGTATTTGGATTCGACCGCCAGCGAATAGTGGCCGTAGCGCTCGACCTCGTCGCGCAGCGTGCGGATCATCTGCGAGTGGCAGGCAT
>JBEBWH010000379.1:0-3304 GCA_040392305.1 Bradyrhizobium sp.
CTGTCGCTGATGTTCAACGAGTGGCCGTTCCTCGACCGCTTCGACGCCGCCGCTCAGGCCGGCTTCACCGCCGTCGAGTTTCTGTTTCCCTACGACTATGCGCCGGCCGATATCGCCGAGCGGCTCAAGCGCAACGGGTTGACGCAGGCGCTGTTCAATCTGCCGCCGGGAGACTGGGCCGCGGGCGAGCGCGGCATGGCGTCGTTCCCCGAACGGTTCATCGAGGTGCAGGACGGCATCGCCACCGCGCTGCCTTATGCCAAGGCGACCGACGTGAAGCGGCTGCACCTGATGGCGGGAAAATCCGATCGGAATGATCCGCGTCATGTCGAAGCGTTTCGCACCGCCGTGATCTGGGCCGCGCGCGAACTCGCCGATCATGGCATCGACCTGCTGCTGGAGCCGCTCAACGGCCGCGACAATCCCGGCTACTTCCTCGATGACTTCGCCTTCGCCGCCGACCTGATCCGCGAGATCGGCGCGCCCAACGTCAAACTGCAGTTCGACATCTATCACCGCCAGATCATGCATGGCGACGTGTTGACGGCACTGCGCGAGATGATGCCGATCGTCGGCCATGTCCAGGTCGCCAGCGTGCCGTCGCGCCACGAGCCGACGAGCGAGGAACTCAACGACGCCGTTCTGTTCGATGAACTGGACCGGCTCGGCTACACGGGCTTCGTCGGCTGCGAGTATCGCCCGCGCGGCACGACATTGCAGGGGCTCGACTGGCTTGCGCCTTACATGAACGATGCCGGGATGGCGAAGCCATGACGCTCACGCTCGGCTGCATCGCCGACGATTATACCGGCGCGTCCGATCTCGCCAACACGCTGACGCGCAACGGCTTGCGCATCATCCAGACCATCGGCGTGCCGCGCGACGATCTTGCTCTGCCCGATGCGGACGCGGTGGTGGTCTCGCTGAAAAGCCGCTCGATCCCGGCGCAAGAGGCGGTGGCGCGTTCGCGCGCGGCCGAGCGCTGGCTGCGCGGGCGCGGCGCGGCGCATGTGCTGTTCAAGATCTGCTCGACATTCGATTCCACCGATGCCGGCAATATCGGCCCGGTGATGGATGCGCTGTGCGCCGATGCCGACGAGAAGCTGGCGCTGGTGACGCCAGCGTTTCCGGAAACCGGCCGCACCGTCTATCAGGGTCATCTGTTCGTTGGTTCCGTGCCGCTCAACGAAAGCCCGTTGAAGGATCATCCGCTCAATCCGATGCATGACGCCAATCTGGTGCGCGTGCTGGCGCGGCAGAGCGCGAACAAGGTCGGGCTGATCGATCTCGCCGTCGTCGCGGGCGGCGCCGACGCCATCCGTGCGCGGATTGCGCAACTCGCGGGCGAGGGCGTTCGCGCCGCCATCATCGATGCGGTGTTCGCGCGCGATCTGGAGGCGATCGGCGCGGCGGCGCTCGACCATCGCGTGTCGGTCGGCGCGTCCGGGCTCGGGCTTGGCCTCGCGCATGCGTTGGTCAAGAGCGGTTGCGTGGCGCGCGCCAGCGGCAAGGTATCGCTCGATGCCGTCGGCGGACGTGCGGCGTGCCTCGCCGGAAGCTGCTCGCAGGCGACGTTGGCGCAGATCGCGGCGGCGGAGAAAGTGATGCCGGTGCTGCGGCTCGATCCGTCGCGATTGCTGGCGGGCGGCGAGGAAGTGGCGCGGGCGCTCGACTTCGCGGCGGAGCGGATTGCCGGCGGTCCGGTGCTGATCGCCAGCAGCGCGTCGCCCGAAGAGGTCGCCGCCGTGCAGAAGGCCCATGGCCGCGAGGCGGCGGGCCACGCCATCGAGCAGGCGATGGCGGCAATTGCCGAAGGGCTGGTGGCCGCCGGCGTGCGCCGCCTCGTCGTTGCGGGCGGCGAGACATCGGGCGCGGTAGTGGACCGGCTGCAATTGCCGGCCTTTGTGGTCGGCCCCGAAATCGCGCCCGGCGTGCCGGTGCTCCGCACCGCAGGCACGGATCAGGCGATGTGGCTCGCGCTGAAGTCCGGCAATTTCGGCGGACCGGAATTTTTCAGCGATGCGCTCAAGCTGATGCCGTAACCCCTCCCTTTGTTCCTCCCCGCTTGCGGGGGAGGGTAGGGTGGGGGAAGAATGGATGGGGCTATCCCAGCATGCCGGTGTCGCCGCAGATCGAAATCGCCTGGCCCGAGATGGTGCGGCCGCGCGGGCTGCACAGAAACAGGATCTGATCGGCGATCTGTTCCGGCGTCACATAGTCCTTGATCGAGGTATACGAAAACGCGATCCGCTCCATCTCGGCATAGGAGACGCCGCGCTGCTGCGCCTTGGCTTCCAGCACGCGGCGCTGGCGGTCGCCGGCGACGAGGCCGGGCAGGATGGCGTTGACGCGGATATTGTCGGGACCAAGCTCGATCGCCAGCGATTTGGTGAAGCCGATCACGCCCCATTTCGCCGCCGCATAGGGGCTGCGCATGGCGAAGCCAAGCCGTCCCGCGACAGAGGAGATGTTGACGAGCGAGGCGTTTTTGCTTTGCCGCAGCAAGGGCACTGCGAGCCGCGCGCAGTTGAACTGCCCGGTGAGGCAGATATTGACGCAGCGGTCCCAGTCCTCCGGATGCATCTCCTCGACCTTGGCGGTCGGCCCCGCGATGCCGGCATTGTTGACCATGACGTCGAGCCCGCCGAGCGCGGCCGTTGCATCGTCGAACATCGCCGCGACCGCCGCGCGATCGGACACGTCGCACCGGCTCGACGTCAATGCGGGGTCGCTCTTGCGCAATGCGGCGAGCGCCGCTTCATCGACGTCGCACAGATGCACGCGCGCGCCTTCACCGGCGAAGGCACGGGCGATGGCGAGCCCGATCCCGTTCGCGCCGGCGGTGACGAGAACGCGCAAGTCCTTGATGGCAAGATCCATGATGGCTCCGTGGCGGGTTGAGATTTTTATTCCGAGTTCTGATGCGTTTTCTTCACGCCAACCGATATCCATTCCGCTCGAAAACGCTAGTCGGGCAGGTTGCCGCGCGACAGGATGAAGTCCGACGCGCCCTTGATGTCTTCGGCGATGCCGGCGCGCGCTGCGTCGGGGTCGCGTCTGACGATGGCCGCCAGCACATCGGCATGAAAGCGCACAGCGCCGCCGGTATGGATGCGTTCGGGATTGCCGCGCAGGTCGAGATTGATCACCGGGCCGGCCTTGAGCCACAGCGCCCGGATGATGCCGACCAGCGTCGGCGATTTGGCTGCCTCGTAGAGAGCGAAGTGGAAACGTTTGTTGGCTTCGACGGCGCGCGCAAGGTCCGGCGTTGGCGACAGGCTCTCGGCGCGCATCTCAGCCTCGA
>JBEBWH010000380.1:0-3295 GCA_040392305.1 Bradyrhizobium sp.
GCCCTTGCGGTCCGACATCTTGCCGCCGATCACGACGCGCGTCACAGCGCGCTCGGGGGAGGCCTCCTCGACAATCAGGCGCACCTTGCCGTCGTCGAGCAGCAGGGCGTGGCCCGGCTTGAGCGCGGCGAGGATTTCGGGGTGAGGCAGGTGGACGCGATGAACCGTGCCGGGCGCGGGATCGTTGTCGAGCACGAATGACGCGCCGTTGTTCAGCTGCACCGGACCATTGCCGAAAGCGCCGAGCCGCAGCTTCGGCCCCTGCAGGTCGACCAGAATGCCGATCGGGCGGCCATAGCTGCTTTCGACATTGCGGATGGCCGCCACCAGTTCGCGCATCTTGTCGTGCGAGGTGTGGCTCATATTGATGCGGAACAGGTCGGCGCCTGCTTCGAACAGCCGCCGGATGACGGCGCTATCGGAAGATGACGGACCCAGCGTGGCAAGGATCTTGATCCTGCGCAGACGTCTCATGGTTTGGATCCGGGTGCGGCGCCGGGCGGCAGGCCGTTCGGGCTTTGGGAGTTGGGCAGACCGGGCAATGGCACGCGCTGCGGGTTCTGTTCGCTGGTTTCGGTCAATTGGACCGTCCATGCGCGCTGTTCGCCGGTATCGACCTCGAAGAAGCCGGTGCGATCATAGCCACGGGCAAGACAATTCTCGGTGCCACGGATGGTAAATTCCTTGTCGCGCGAGCACATGAAGGCCTGACCTGACCATTCACCGCCGCGATCGTAGTCTAGTGCGTAAATGTAATAATATCGTGCAATCAGATTGCCGCGGAGCAGCGTTTCGCAGCTTCGTGCCGAAATATTCCACCATCCTTCGGTGACCCAGCCCTCGGCGTCCTTGTAGCCGAGCGCGATGCCCACACGACTGGAGGTGTTATTGCAAAGGCGGAAGTCGGCCGCCGCCGGTCCCGTCCACGCCGTCAGGATGCCGAGCGCGAGCGCCAGGCCGCAGCCACGCAGCACGGCAGGATGCAGGAACGGTCGGGACGGGTGGGGATTGGCGGTCATCTCTCACGATATCGCTGCGAAGCGGTTGATTTCGCGTAACCGGCTGCGGGCTGTCAACCGCGATGCCGGCCGGGTGGACCATTCGGCGCGGAAAGTGCTGCCCGATATGGCAAAATCTGTGACTGCCGCCTATCTTGAGGCTAATCTCGGACCAAGGCGAGCAGACAGGCGGGATATCTCAATGACCAACGACGAGCAGACCCGAATCGAATTGGAGGCGGCCGTGTTCCGACGGCTTGTCGCCCACTTGCGGGAACGTACCGATGTCCAGAACATCGATCTGATGAATCTGGCCGGGTTCTGCCGCAATTGCCTGTCGAACTGGCTCAAGGAGGCGGCTGACGCTCAGGGCGTGCCGATGAGCAAGGACGACAGCCGCGAGGCGGTCTATGGCATGCCTTACGAAACGTGGAAGGCAACCTATCAGCGCGAGGCCAACGCCGATCAACTCGACCGCCTCCAGAAGAGCCATCCCGGCCACTGAGGGCGGCGGCAGTCGCAATAATCTTTTGTCTGCCTGTGGGTCACTGTGGATGACGGGCCGCGCGCCTTGACGGCGAGCGTCTCTCTCTTGAGTGTCACGCCGGACGTTGCGGGCCTGCTTCGTCACTTTGCGCCGGGGCGTCAGTTGCGCGTCCGCGCGCCGTACCAAACGACCAGTTAGGAGTTACCGATGGCCACCGCCGCCGCCATTGTTGAGGAGCAGCCCTCGACCAGTTTTGCGAAGGATCAGCTACGCTCCATCATTGAGCGCATCGAGCGGCTGGAAGAGGAAAAGAAGGCGATCTCGGACGATATCCGCGACGTCTATGCCGAAGCCAAGGGCAACGGCTTCGACGTCAAGGCGCTGCGCACGATCATCCGGCTGCGCAAGCAGGATGCCGACGAGCGCCAGGAGCACGAGACCATTCTCGAAACCTATATGCACGCGCTGGGGATGCTGTAAGCCCCGCATTGTATGGCGCAAGGCGCGCTCGTTCCCGCGCGGGGCGGGAGACGCCTTGCCGCGTCAGCCGGCTGATTTGATGGAGGGGCGGCTGCTCAGCGCAGCCAGGCCGTGCGAACCGCAAACGGCTCGGTCGGCAGCGCGGCCACGGCGGTGCCCGTGAAATGCTGCGTGCTGAGGCCATGTTGCGGGTCGTCGTCGGTGAAGGTGACCGATACCGTGACGCGTGGCTTGACGAAATGCTGCGCCATCGTCCGCATGTCGCGATCGCCGAAAGTCGTCACCCGCATCGCGGTGCTGGCGCTCGGCGCCAGGATCATCGCCCGTACCCACGTCTCGTTGAGCTGGGTGGCGGCGGCGATGCGCGCCGAGATCGCGACATGGCCGGTCTGGCCGTGCACGCTCTTGGCGACCACGGTGGTGCGCTTCGTCACCGCCATCGCATGGCGTTCCGTCGCCGCGGCGCGCACGCTGCGCGGAATCGGCGCGGATGCCGCCACGATATGCGCGCGGTCCATGATCGAGACCGGCGGCGCGTAAGCCAGTGCCTGCGCGTGATTGGTCGTGGCGGTGGTCGGAGGATCGATCGCGCCGAGGGCGCGGCGGGCATTGATCGCAGCGATCTGGGCCGGCGTCGCCTGTTGCGGCGTCGTCGGCATGTCATCCCAGAAACCGCGGGCGTTGATGATATCCGCCGGCGTCTGCGGCGCCTTCGCGACCGCGCGTACGGGCTGTGCCGCGGGCGCGGATGCGACCTGGATGCGGGACGCGGCTGCCGGCTTGGCGCGCGGCAACGGAACCGGGTCGTCGCTCTTTGCTTCCAGCGAGGCCACGAGGCCGACCGGCGCGGTTTTCTCGCCCGCGGGGCCGCTCTTCGCGGCAACGGCGACCGGGGAGCGGGCTGGCGTCGCCTCGTCGTCATCCTCAGCCTGCTGCTTGCGTCCGAACAGCGCCGCGAGCAGGTTCGGGGTCTTGGACGAGGCCGACGGGCTGTCGCCATCGCCGCGACGCTGGATCTCGGCCATCGCGAGCTGATAGCCGGACAGCGGCTTGCCGTCGGAGGGAATGTGCACGGTCCGCCCGTCCGGGAATACGCGGGCGAGCTGGTCGTGCGTCATGCGCGGCCAGTGCCGGATGTTGCCGGTGTCGAGATGGACGAAGGGCGAGCCGGAGGTCGGATAGAAGCCGACGCCGCCGCGCTGAAGTCGCAGGCCGGCGTAGCGGATCTTCTCCAGCGGCACGCCGGGAATGAAGAAATCCATCGCCCGCCCTTGCGTATGCTGGCTGAAGCGCGCCACGCCGGAGTTGGCGGAGCGTCGCCGCAGCATCG
>JBEBWH010000381.1:0-3293 GCA_040392305.1 Bradyrhizobium sp.
CGGCACCCGCGATACCGGCTGCGGGCTGAAAGCGTTCCGGCGCGAGGTGTTTCTGTCGCTGCCGTATTTCGACGGCCTGCATCGTTTTCTTCCGGCGCTGGTGCGGCGCGAGGGATTCGACATCGCCTATGTCGATGTCACCGATCGTCCGCGCCGCTCCGGCGTTTCGAACTACGGCTTCTTTGACCGGCTGTGGATCGGCATCATGGACCTGATGGGGGTGTGGTGGCTGATCCGGCGCAAGAAGGCGACGCCGGTCGCAACCGAGGTGGTCCATCATGACTGATGTCGTCGGCGCGCTGATGACGTATCTGCACGAGGTGTTCGTCATCCAGTTCGACGGCTGGGTGGTGCTCGGCTTCGTCGCGCAGGCGTTCTTCACGATGCGCTTCGCGGTGCAGTGGATCGCCTCCGAACGCGCGCGCAAGAGCATCATTCCCGCCGCGTTCTGGTTCTTCTCGATCTGCGGCGGCGCGCTACTGCTGATCTATGCGCTGTACCGCCGCGATCCGGTGTTCATCGCCGGGCAGGCATTCGGCCTCGTCGTCTACCTGCGCAACGTCTATTTCATCATGATCGACCGCCGCGCGACGGCGGCGGAAACCTGAAGACGCCGACAGCTTACAGCGCGGCGTTGAAGGCGGCGAAGCCGCGTTCCAGATCGGCCTTGAGGTCGTCGAGATTCTCAAGCCCGATGTGAAAGCGCAGCGTCGGGCCACCCGGCGCCCACGTCGTCGCGGTGCGATAATCCGAGCAGTCGAACGGAATGACGAGGCTCTCGAAACCGCCCCACGAATAACCCATGCCGAACAGCGCGAGGGTATCGAGCAGGGCGTCCACCGCCTTGTCGGAGGCGGGCTTGAGCACCACGCTGAACAGGCCGCTTGCGCCGGTGAAGTCGCGCTTCCAGATGGCATGGCCGGGATCGTCTTCGAGCGCCGGATGCAGCACGCGGGCGACTTCCGGCCGGGCACGAAGCCAGCGCGCCATCTCGAGCGCCGAAGCCTGATGATGCGCGAGCCGCACCGCCAGCGTGCGCAGGCCGCGCGTCGCCAGAAAAACATCGTCCGGGCCGGCGCAGACGCCGAGCGCGCGGATCGTGTCGGTGACGAGCGGCCACGCCTTGGCGTTGGCGGCGATGGTGCCGAACATGATGTCGGAATGGCCGCCGATATATTTCGTCGCCGCCTGGATGCTGATGTCGACGCCCTGATCGAGCGAGCGGTGATAGAGCGGCGTCGCCCAGGTGTTGTCGTCGATCACCAGAATGTCGCGGGCATGGGCTGCGGCGGCGATGGCGGGAATGTCGCTCATCTCGAACGACTGCGAGCCCGGCGCTTCAGTGAACACCGCGCGGGTGTTCGGCTTGAACAGCGCGGCGATGCCGCCGCCGATGAGCGGATCGAAATAGGTGGTCTCGACGCCGAAGCGCTTGAGCACGCTATCGCAGAAGTGCCGCGTCGGCCGATAGATGCTGTCGCTGACGAGCAGATGGTCGCCGGCCTTCAGCACCGCCAGCAGCGTGGTCGAGATCGCGGCGAGGCCCGAGGGCGCGAGGCCGATGCCGGCGCAGTTCGGCCCCTCCAGCGCGATGAGCGCCTGTTGCAGCGCGCGCGTGGTCGGGGTGCCGTGCCGGCCGTACTGGAACTCGCCGCGATGCTCACGGATGTCGTCCGCGGTCGGATAAAGCACGGTGGAGCCGCGGACCACCGGCGGATTGACGAAGCCTTTCTGCGCCACAGTGTCGCGTCCGCCGGCGACAAGCTCGGTCTCCGGCCTCAGCATTCGCCGCGCCGTCGGGTCTGAATTGGTCATGATCTGGATCACGCTGATGGAAGAACTCGATGTCATCCCATATCACGCAATCCCCGGTTTCGACAGGTCGGAGCGGCCGCCCACGACCAATTCGCCGCCACCCCTTGACCATGCTGGCCGATCGTTCTGTTATGCGCCCAAGTCTTTGAAGAATCGGCTGGTTCTTCCGGTATTGCGAGCCGCCGGAAAATTTGGTGGGAAAGGCATGAACATGAAACGCATTTGTCTGATGCTGTCCTTTGCGCTCGCCGTCGGCGCGTTTGCTGTGCCTGCGTCCGCGCAGACGCTCAAGAGCGTCACCGATCGCGGCATGCTGTCGTGCGGAGTGAGCCAGGGACTGCCGGGATTCTCCAATCCCGACGACAAGGGCAACTGGACCGGCATCGATGTCGACGTCTGCCGCGCCATCGCGGCGGCGATCTTCAATGATCCCGCCAAGGTGAAGTTCGTGCCGCTGTCGGCGAAGGACCGTTTCACCGCGCTGCAGTCGAGCACAGTGGACGTGCTGTCGCGCAACTCGACCTGGACGCTGTCGCGCGACACGTCGCTCGGCTTCAACTACACCGGCATCGCCTATTACGACGGGCAGGGGTTCATGGTGCGCAAGGCGCTGAAGGTGAATTCGGCGCTGGAATTGAACAGCGCCTCGATCTGCGTGCAGACCGGCACCACCAACGAGCAGAATGTCGGCGACTACTTCAAGGCCAACAACATGAAGTATGAGCTGATCGCCTTCGCGACCGCCGACGAGGCGATCAAGGCCTATGAATCCGGCCGCTGCGACGTGTTCACCTCCGATGTCTCCCAGCTCTACGCCATGCGGCTGAAATTCGCCGCGCCGGCCGATCACGCGGTGCTGCCCGAGGTGATCTCCAAGGAGCCGCTCGGCCCGATGGTGCGCCATGGCGACGATCAATGGTTCGACATCGTCAAGTGGACGCTGTTCGCGCTGATCAATGCCGAGGAACTGGGCATCACGCAGAAGAACGTCGAGGACATGGCGAAGTCGAGCACCAAGCCCGAGATCCGGCGCATGCTCGGCAGCGAGGACAATCTCGGCGAGACGCTCGGACTGTCGAAGGACTGGGTGGTGCGCATCGTCAAGGCGGTCGGCAATTACGGCGAGATGTTCGACCGTAACGTCGGCGCGGGCTCCAAGCTCGGCATCGCGCGCGGCCTGAACAAGCTCTGGAACCAGGGCGGCATCCAGTACGCGCCGCCGATCCGCTGAGCGTTGCCCGGTCCGGCGCGATGACCATCGAGGCGCGCAGACCGCCGCTGCAACTGGCTGCGGGATTTCGGCGGATCGTCGGCGGCGGGGCGAGCTGGAGCGGCCTTCTGCTTCAGCTCGCGTTGCTCGTCGCCGTCGTCTGGCTGATCTATGTGATGGCCGGCAATGTGCGGGCCAATCTGCAGGCGCAGGGCATCGCCTCCGGCTTCGGCTTTCTCGAACGCAGCGCCGGCTTTGCCGTCAGCCA
>JBEBWH010000382.1:0-3283 GCA_040392305.1 Bradyrhizobium sp.
CTGAGGGGCCGTCCCGTCCATGTCCGCGCTCAAGATTCTCGTCATTCCGGGCTCGCTGCGCACCGGCTCGCTGAACGCGCGGCTGGCAAGTCTCGTCGTGCGCGAACTCGCGCTCGCCAATATCGACGTCACGCAGATTTCGCTCGCCGACTATCCGCTGCCGATCTATGACGGCGACCTCGAAGCCGGGTCCGGCGTGCCCGAGAACGCGCTTAAGCTCAAGCGCATGATCGGCCGCCACCACGGCGTCGTCATCGTCAGCCCGGAATACAACTCGTCGCTGCCGCCGCTCCTCAAGAACACCATCGACTGGGTGACGCGGGTGCGCGAACGCGACGAAACGCTGGGCCAGGTGTTTCGTGAGCGCGTCTTCGCCATCGCCGCCGCTTCCAACGGCAAGTTCGGAGGCTTGCGCGTGCTGATGGGGCTGCGGCAGGTGCTGGAGCTCGGCTGCGGCGCACAGGTGATCCCCAAGCAGATGGCGCTCTCATTTGCCGAAAGCGCCTATGATGATAACGACCAGCTCAAGAACCCCGCCGACGCCGCCATGCTGCATGCGATGCTGCGCCAGCTCGTCGACGTCGCCCAACGGATGATGTGAGACATGCCGAGCCACCCCGATAATTCGCGCGATCGCCTGATCGTTGCGCTCGATGTCTCCAGCGTCGAAGCCGCCGAGATCATGGTCGCGCGCCTGGGTTCTGCCGTGAGCTTCTACAAGATCGGCTATCAGCTCGCCTATGCGGGCGGCCTGCCGCTGGTGCAGCGGCTCTCCGACGCGGGCAAGAAGGTGTTCGCCGACCTCAAGCTGCACGACATCGGCAACACAGTAGCGCGCGGCGTCGAGAGCGTGGCGAAGCTCGGGGCGACCTTCCTCACCGTCCACGCCTATCCGCAGACCATGCGGGCGGCGGTCGACGCCGCCAAGGGCTCGCCGCTCGACATCCTCGCGGTGACCGTCCTCACCTCCTATGACGACAGCGATCTCGCCGCGGCCGGATACCGGATCGGCGTCTCCGATCTCGTCGCGCTGCGCGCGCAGCAGGCCCGCGACAGCGGCGTCGACGGCATCGTCTGCTCGGCCGAAGAAGCCGCAACGCTGCGCCGCATCGCCGGCGACGATCTCAGCCTGGTGACGCCGGGCATCCGCCCCGCAGGCGCCGACGCCGGCGATCAGAAACGCATCATGACGCCGGCGCGGGCGATCGCGGCAGGCGCCGACTATCTGGTGGTCGGGCGCCCGATCATCGCCGCGGCCGACCCAAAGGCGGCGGCGGAGGCCATCATCGCCGACATCGAGCAGGCGCGGGGCTGACGCCGGGGCCGGCCCGCGCATAACGCAAAAAGAAAGGGAGGACGGGATGGCCAAGGCGTACTGGATCGCGCGGATCGATATTCACAACATGGACGGCTACAAGCAGTATGTCGCTGAGAACGGCGCGGTCTTTCATAAATACGGCGCGCGGTTCCTGGTCCGCGCCGGCCATTTCGAGCCAAAGGAAGGCACCTCGCGCTCGCGCAACGTCGTCATCGAGTTCAAGGACTACGAAACCGCGCTCGCCTGCTACAATTCGCCGGAATATCAGCGGCTGGTGGCGATGCGCCGCCCCCACAGCGAAGGCGATCTCGTCATCATCGAGGGTTATGACGGCCCGCAGCCGTAAGCGACGAAAAGCTGACAGATCGGATGCAAGCCGATATAGACCCTGCGACGACATCAGATAGGGAACAAGGCTGTGTCCGACATGCGCATGATCGTTGCCGGGGCCGGTGGCCGGATGGGCCGTGCGCTGGTGCGCGCGATCCATGAAACCCCCGGCGCGGTGCTGACGGGCGCGCTCGAAGCGCCGGGCTCGCCGCTGCTCGGGCAGGATGCCGGCGCGCTCGCCGGCCTGCCGGCCTGCGGCGTCGAGCTGTCGGCCGACCTGTGGGCGCTGTCGGCCAACGCCGACGGCATTCTCGACTTCACCGCGCCCGCCGCCTCCATCGCCAATGTGGCGGTGGCGGCCGAGCGGCGGCTGGTGCACGTCATCGGCACCACCGGGCTTTCGGCCTCCGACGAAGCCGTCATCAAGAGCGTCACCTCGTGCGCCACCGTGGTCCGGTCCGGCAATATGAGCCTCGGCGTCAATCTGCTCGCGGCCTTGACTGAGCGCGTGGCGCGCTCGCTCGGCGAGCAGTTCGACATCGAGATTGTCGAGATGCATCATCGCGCCAAGGTCGATGCGCCCTCCGGGACCGCGCTGATGCTGGGCGAAGCGGCCGCGGCCGGTCGCGGCGTCGATCTGAAAACGCATGCGGCGCGCGGCCGCGATGGCATCACCGGCGCGCGCAAGAGCGGCGACATCGGCTTCGCCAGCTTGCGCGGCGGCACCGTCACCGGCGACCACAGCGTCATCTTCGCCGGCCCCTATGAGCGCATCGAACTCACCCACAAGGCCGAGGACCGCATGATCTTCGCTCACGGCGCGCTCAAGGCGGCGCTGTGGGCGCGCGATCGGAAGCCCGGACTTTACTCGATGGCCGACGTGCTCGGCCTGACCGAAACCTGAAGATCAAGCGAAACGGACAAAGCGAATGAGCGACCGCGTTCTCGTGCTGGTGCGTCACGGCCAGAGCGAATGGAATCTGAAAAACCTGTTTACCGGCTGGAAGGATCCCGGCCTGACCGAACAGGGCATCACCGAGGCGAAGGCAGCCGGCCGCCGGCTCAAGGAGCACGGCCACACCTTCGATATCGCTTTCACGTCGGCGCTCACGCGCGCCCAGCACACGCTCGATCTGGCGCTCGCGGAGCTTGGTCAAAGCGATTTGCCTATCACCCGCAATCTCGCGCTGAACGAACGCGACTATGGCGACCTGTCCGGCTTGAACAAGGACGACGCCCGCAAGAAATGGGGCGAGGAACAGGTGCATGTCTGGCGCCGCTCCTACGACGTGCCGCCGCCGGGCGGCGAGAGCCTGAAGGATACGCTGGCGCGCACCCTGCCTTATTACGTGCAGGAGATTCTGCCGTGCGTGCTGCGCGGCCAGCGCACCCTGGTGGTGGCGCATGGCAATTCGCTGCGCGCGCTGATCATGGTGCTGGAGAAGCTCACGCCCGAAGGCATCCTCAAGCGCGAACTGGCGACCGGCGTGCCGATCATCTATCGGCTCAACGCCGATTCGACGGTCGCTTCCTCGCTCGATCTGGCAGGCTGAGTCCGCCGGGCCCGCTCGATACAAGAACTTCTCCGCTTCTGACGGAATCAGAAGCGGAGCTTGATCTCTTTGTCTTGACGCG
>JBEBWH010000383.1:0-3263 GCA_040392305.1 Bradyrhizobium sp.
ATCAGTCGATCCATCTCCGGAATCGTCTGCGTTTCCGACGCACGATACTGCTTCGTCCAGCGCTCGACCTGCCGGGCGAAATAATTGCCGGGCCTGCCGTAGTCGCCGAGCCCGATCGCTTCGGGATCGTATTGATGCAGCCGCGCCAGCGTCCTGATCTTGTCCTGGAAGATCGGACGGCGGCCTTCGCGCGGCAGCGAGGGCAGCGACGGATCCCAGAACACGCGACCCTCTTCCATCGACATGATGTAGAAGGCCGCGCCGATCACCGCGTCATCCATGCACAGCGCGTAAGCCTTCGCGACCGGAAAGCCTTGCTTGCCTAGCGCCGAGATGACGCGAAATTCGCGATCGACGGCATGCGCGGACGGCAGGAGCTTGCCGAACGGCTTGCGCCGCAGCACGTAAGACCGCGTCGGCGTGTTCAACCGGTAGGTCGGGTTGGACTGACCGCCCTTGAACTGCAGAACGGTCAGCGGCCCCTGATAACCCTCGACATTCTCCCGCATCCAGGCGTCGAGGCGCGCTTCATCGATACGATGCCGCTCCTCGACCGCCTTGGTGCCGGAATAGTCTTCATCGCGACGGAAATCGACCACTCTCGCCCTCGCTTATTTCTTCTCCGCCAGATTGGCGTAGCGGCGCAGCTCAAGCCGCGCGATGGCGCGATTGTGGACTTCGTCCGGACCGTCCGCAAGACGCAGCGTGCGGATGTGGGCGTAGGACTTGGCGAGCCCCGCCTCGTCGGAAACGCCGCCGCCGCCAAACGCCTGGATCGCGTTATCAATGATGCGCAGCGCCATGTTGGGCGCGCCCACCTTGATCATCGCGATTTCGAGCTGCGCCGTCTTGTTGCCGACCTTGTCCATCATGTCGGCGGCCTTGAGGCACAGCAGGCGGTTCATCTCGATGTCGATGCGGGCTTCGCCGATGCGCTGCTCCCACACCGAATGCTCGATGATCTTCTTGCCGAAAGCGGTGCGCGAGGCGAGTCGCCTCACCATCTTCTCCAGCGCCTCCTCGGCCGCGCCGATGGTGCGCATGCAGTGATGGATGCGGCCGGGCCCAAGACGGCCCTGCGCGATCTCGAAGCCGCGCCCCTCGCCCAGCAGCAGATTGCTCGCGGGCACGCGCACATTGTCGAGCAGCACCTGGCCATGACCATGCGGCGCGTCGTCGAAACCGAATACCGGCAGCATCTTCTCGATGGTGATGCCCTTGGCATCGAGCGGCACCAGGATCTGCGACTGTTGCTGATGGCGCGGCGCCGACGGATCGGTCTTGCCCATCACGATCGCGACCTTGCAACGCGGATCGCCGACGCCCGACGACCACCACTTGCGGCCGTTGATGACGTATTCGTCGCCCTCGCGACGGATGCTGGTTTCGATGTTGGTGGCGTCCGACGACGCAACCGCCGGCTCGGTCATCAGGAACGCGGAGCGGATCTCACCGTTCATCAACGGCCGCAGCCATTGCTGCTTCTGCTCCTTGGTGCCGTAGCGCAGCAGCACTTCCATGTTGCCGGTGTCCGGCGCCGAGCAGTTGAATACCTCCGAGGCCCACGAGATGTGCCCCATCTGCTCCGACAGCAGCGCGTATTCGAGATTGCTCAGGCCCGCGCCGTGGAACTCCTCGTCGTCATGGGAGGACGGCGGCATGAACATGTTCCACAGGCCTTCGGCCTTCGCCTTCTTCTTGAGGTCTTCGAGGACCGGAATGACCTTCCAGCGCTCGCCCGCGGCATCCTGCTGGTCGTAGATCGGCACGGCCGGACGGACATGGGTCTGCATGAAACTGGTGACGCGATCGAGCCATTCCTGCTGACGGCTGGAGAGGGAGAAATCCATGGGTTGATCCTCGCGGGTTGACGAAAAACGCGCAAATGATGGTGCCGCCCGTCGCATCGGCCGACTGTCTCGCCGTCTTGCCGGCAAAGACGAGGCGATGCAGGGGCGTCCCGGACCTCGTCCAGCCTATGGCATTGACAGCTCCGGCGTTCAAACGATAGTTTCATACGTCTGTTTGAAATACAATCCCTCGCGAGCCCCTCGGGATTTTTTCATGTCAACGGATCAGACCCGCCTCGCCATCCTGACCGCCGCCGAGCGGCTCTATGCCGATCGCAGCTTCGGCGACGTGACGCTGCGCGACATCGTGGCGGAAGCGCAGGTCAATCTTGCGGCGGTGAACTATCATTTCGGCTCGAAGGATGAGCTGATCGCCGAATTGTATGTCAGCCGCAGCGTCGCGCTGAACCGCGAGCGACTGGCGGAACTCAAGGTCGCAGAAGAGGCCGGAAGCGGCCACGCCGCCATCCGCGACGTGACCCGGGCGCTGGTCGGCCCGCCACTGCGCGGCTGTCTCGATCCGGACCGGCAGCGTTCGGCGGCGGCCCGCTTCATGATCCGCGCCTCGGCGGAATCGGTGCCGGTGATCCGCAAGATCAAGACGCGCGAGATCGACCATCTGCGCCGCTTCGCCGCGGCGATGCAGCGCTCGCTGCCCGATGTGGCGGAAGTGGAGATTTACTGGGCTCTGCATTTCGCGCTGGCGATGACCCACGAAACCATCAATGGCGGAGAGCGGTTGCAGCATGTCTCGGGGGGATTGTGCGATCTGACCGACGTGTCCGCGATCATCGAGCGCATCGTCGATGCGGTCAGCGCCGCGCTGATCCCCCGCGCCACAAAGGCGGCGGCGCGGCGCGCTTGATCCGCCCGCCGGGGCTGCCATATTGAGGTCGGCGGCGCGCTATGCTAAATGCGCGGGCGCGCTACGCGGCCGAGCCGCGAACGCGACGCGGGTGTAGCTCAATGGTAGAGCAGCAGCCTTCCAAGCTGAATACGAGGGTTCGATTCCCTTCACCCGCTCCAAGACCTGGCGGGAGTCGCCAAAGCCTGAAAATTTCCGCCGAAACCATGCAAGCGGGTCGCGGCACTCCCTTGCCGACAGTGCCCCTGTTTAAGGGGCTGACCAATCAGCGACAATTCCTCACGGTGCCATCTCCGATTCCAGTGAAGGAGGGACACACGATGAAAAAATTTCTCGCTCTTTTTATTCTCGGCCTGATGACCACGGCATTCGCCGCCGATGCGTTCGCAAACCCCTGCGGCGTCAATTCCGGCAAGCGTCTATACAACGGTCGATGCGTCTGACCGATTTGCGGATCGCAACATTGAAGTCCGGCGCGATATTGCGCCGGGCGTGTCCCGCCTACCACCGCTCACCGGACGGGCGGATTTCCTGCTCGAACGTCCATG
>JBEBWH010000384.1:0-3257 GCA_040392305.1 Bradyrhizobium sp.
TGCCGTGATGCTCGGCCTCGGCGACCAGCATCTTGATTTCCTCGTCGGTGACCTTTTCTTCGCTTTCGCCGCGCTGGCCAAGCAGCCACAGAAGCCCGCGGCCTGAAATATCGAGCAGCCACACCAGCGGCGCGGCTATCCTGGCGATCATCGCCATGGCCGGCGCGACGCGGGATGCCACCCTTTCGGGGTCGCGCAGCGCGATCTGCTTGGGCACCAGTTCACCCGCGATCAGCGAGAAATAGGTGATGAGGGCAACGACGATGCCGACGCCGGTGGGGTCGGCGACACGGTCGCTGACGCCAAGAGATTCCAGGAAGACGGAAAGCCTCAGGCCAAGCGTCGCACCGGAAAACGCGCCCGACAGAACGCCGACCAACGTAATGCCGATCTGCACCGAGGACAGGAATTTTCCGGGATCGGAGCCGAGTTCAAGGGCGCGCGCAGCTCCGTTCACGCCACGGTCGGCCATCGCCTTGAGTCTTGCCGGCCGCGACGAGACGATGGCGAGTTCCGACATCGACAGCAGGCCGTTGACGCAGATGAGGACCACCACGATGGCGATTTCGACATAAAGCATGGCCGGTCAATAGCATTACATTTGCCCCTTCGAAAGGAGCAGCGCGCAGCCGGGCTTAATTTGCCCGCAGCAGGCCGATCAGTGCCATTCCGTCGGTGTAATAGGGATCGCCGCCACCATAGCGGCCGGCTTCTGTCGGGCCGATGCCCTCGATCTCGCTCGTCGAAACCAGCATGCCGGCGTCGGACAGGTCGGCCATCAGCAGGTCGCGCTCGGCGTCGATGTCGGGGCCGATGTGATGGGTAATGGCGCCGGTGTCGTGGCTGAGGCCGACACCACGGTCGAAACTGGCGGAGCCGAGCCAGAGCGGTCGCCCGTCGTCGCCGGCATCGCCGGTCTGCCATAGGCGCACATGATGGCGCTGGTCGGCGCTGCTGCCGACCGGCTTCTCGAAGGCGAGGTCTTGCGGACGGCCCTCGAACAGCAGGCGGCTTACCGGTGCATCGGGGTAGGGATGATCGAACAGGACGCTTTCGCCGATCTCGATGGCGGTCTTCAGAGTCACCGCGTCGGCGGTATCCCATTTGGCCGCTTCGAAGGCATGGATGATTTCCGCCCTGGTGCCGACGAGACCGACATTGATCGGGTCGCCGGCGATGCCCTGGGGTGTACGCGTCAGCATTTGCGAGGGCAGCGGGCCGTGCAGGAAACTGCGCAGGGTCCAGAATTCCGGCGCAACCAGATAGGCGACGGCGACATAGGCGGCGCAAAATACCGCCGTCCAGATCACTGTGCGCCGTTTCAGACTTCGTCGGCCCATGAAAACCCGATGAATTCAGGCCAGCCTTACCGGCAGGCGCGATAGCCGTTCCTGCGGTTCTTGATGTCGAAGTGGAAGTGGTTGCGGTGGTCGTAATTATAGCCGGGGCCGAGCACGGTCGTGAAATACTGGCAGCCGTCGGCGCGCACCGTGTTGAGGAAGCCGCGCTGGCGGAAGGAAAACAGACCGGGCTTGCGCACGTCGATCGTGTCGCCATTGTTCAATTCGATGCTCATGACATCGAGGGCGTTGCCCTTGCCGTGCTCGGACAAGGTGCGCTCGCCGGCGATCCGTCGGCAGGAATAGCTCGACCCCTGGTGGATTGCCTTGACGCCGGAAAAATAGCGCAGGCGGGCCGAAGGAACGAGTTCCTTCTTCGTCCATCGGGCGAAGGAGGCGGCCATGTCGCAGGTCAGCGTCGCCGCCGGTTTCATGGCGACACTGCCGATGGCGGTGACTTTCACCGGGTTGTCGATGCCGCATTGGCCGCCACCATGGATTGGCTCGACATCGGTGTAGGCGACGCCCAGCCGCTTCAGGTCTTTGCGGCACTCGATCTCGTCGGCGGCCATCGGCTCGGGGGCCATCGATTCGGGAGGCAGCGTGGGGTCGTCCATGCGCGGATAGGCGACCGTCGTATAGGTGTCAGAGGGAACCACCGTCTGCGCTTGCGGATAGGCCGGCAAAGCGGCCGTCGTCGTGCCGACATCGACCGCCGGTTCCAGTGTCAGCACGTTGCCCGTCGTGCAGGCTGCGAGTGCCGCCATCGCCATCGCGCCGCAAAGGCCGGCGGCCAGCATTCGCCCGTGCCGCGATCGCGCCTTGCCTGCCATCGATCCGTCGTCCTGTCCCATGATGGAACAGAGTCTACCTGCGAAGGGTAAAGGAAAAACAAGCGGCGAAATTCATGGCTGCGGCCAAATTGCGGCAGTCATCCACCTTGCAACCAGCTTATTGGCAGAAAGTGCCGCCGTTGCGGCGCGGCTCGAGGTCGAGATGGAAATGCAGGCTATGGTCGGCATCGCTGCCGGGGCCGAGCACGGTCTTGAAGGGGCCGCATGCCGCCTTGCGTACTTCATCCAGGAATTTGGCATTCTTTTCAGGCGGCGTCGGCTCGACCGCGATCTTCGTGCCATCGGTCAGCGTGAAACTCGCGATATCGAGCGCGTTGCCGAAGGCGTGTTCCGACATTTTCTGGCCGTTGTGGCGAGGCCGGCAGACATAGGCGGACGCCTGGTCTATCGATTTCAGGCCTGCGCCGAACCGGGCCCTCGCCGCCGGGGTGACCGTTTTACCCATGAAGCGCGCCGCCGCTTCCGCCATCTGGCAATTCATCTCGGCTTCGGGAGCGACTGCGATGGCCGGCCCCAGCGTCTTGATCGTCAGCGGATAAGGAATGGAACAGCCTATTGCCGGATCGCTTTCGGCCTTCTTGTCCTCGAACGCCACACCGAGTGCGTTCAGGCGCTTCCGGCAGGCCAGTTCGTCATCTGGCATCCTCTCCAACGGGAGGATGACAGAGCGCGGGTCTGGTTGTGGCGACTTCTTTTCCGGCTTTTTTTCTTCATCGGTGGGCTTTTCGGGGCCGATGGCATCTGCAGGTTTGGCCGGCGGAACGGGAATTTCGCCTGTTTCGACTGGCAGGTCCTGTTTTTCATCCTTCGACGGGGCGACAGGCTTCACATCGGGCGCGGGCGTTTCGATCGCACGCTCGTTCACCTGCGGGATCGGCGCTTTCTGCGGCAATCTCGGTGTCCCAGCCATGGCTGTGGTTCCGCTACAAATGCTGGAGAGTAAAAGCAGTAAAGAAAAAGCGCGCAACGATGTCATTTTTTCGCATCGGCGCGGGTGAAGGAATGGTTGCCGTGCGCTGTCATCACGTTCGATGACGGCATGTGTCAGGTGCTGCCGTGCAGC
>JBEBWH010000385.1:0-3239 GCA_040392305.1 Bradyrhizobium sp.
GATCGGTCCGGTCGCGCCACTCTTCGCACCGTGTCGCGCGCGCACGAGGCGCACCTTGAGCATCTGCTCCTCGACGATGGTGCCGACATTGAGACGATAGCTCTGACGCACCTTGGGATTGGCGACGCGCCAACGGCCGTCATTGCCCTGCCTGATGCGCGCGAACCGCTCGTAAGTTTTCAGCGCGTAGCCGCCGGTGGCGACGAACTCCACCACGTCGTCGAAATCATTACGCGCCAGCCCCGCGTAAGGCGCGGCGCTTCTCACCTCGTCGAACAGATCATCGCCAAGAAACGGCGCGCCGCACGCGCAACCCAGCACATGCTGCGCCAGCACGTCGAGCGCACCGGTTCGCAACGGCGGCGTGTCCTGCGCATTGGCGGCGATGGCGTCGATCGCCGCCTTGCACTCCAAAACCTCGAAGCGGTTCGCCGGCACCATCACCGCGCGCGATGGCTCGTCGAGCCGGTGATTGGCGCGACCGATCCGCTGCATCATGCGCGAGGCGCCTTTCGGTGCTCCGACATTGACGACGAGATCGATGTCGCCCCAGTCGATGCCGAGATCGAGCGAGGAGGTGCAGACCACGCCGCGTAGCCGCCCGGCGGCCATCGCGTCCTCGACCTTGCGGCGCTGCGCGACGTCGAGCGAGCCGTGATGCAGCGCGATGGCCAGCGCGTCGTCGTTGATGCGCCATAACTCCTGAAACAGCATCTCGGCTTGGCTGCGGGTGTTGACGAACACCAGCGTGGTCCGGTTGGCCTTGATCAGATCGTAGATCTCATCGAGCGCATGGCGCGCCGAATGCCCGGCCCATGGCAGCCGTTCTTTGGTGTCGAGCATCTCGACGATCGGCGCGGCGCCCGCCTCCGCCACCACGAGATCGGCCAGGCGCGCTGCACCGGCCGCCTGCGGCACGAGAAAGCGGCGCAGGTCGTCGGGCTCCGCCACCGTCGCCGACAGGCCGGTCGCCACCGCCCGCGGCGCGAGCAGCCACAGCCGCGAAAGCCCGAGCGACAACAGGTCGCCGCGCTTGGAGGTGACGAGCGCGTGCAGTTCGTCGAGCACGATGCGCTTCAACGACGCGAACAGATACGGCGCGTCATCGCTGGCGATCAGCAGCGCGAGTTGCTCGGGCGTCGTCAGCAGGATGTCGGGCGGATAGCGGCGCTGGCGCTGGCGGCGCGAAGCCGGCGTATCGCCGGTGCGGGTCTCGATGCGGATCGGCAGCGCCATCTCGGCGACGGGGCGTTCGAGGTTGCGGGCGATATCGACGGCGAGCGCCTTCAGCGGCGAGATGTAGAGCGTATGCAGGCCGCCGCTTGCGGTCACAGCGCGCCCGGTGGACGCCGCGCGCGGCCGTGCGGCGGCGAGTTCCACCAGTGTCGGCAGGAAACCGGCCAGCGTCTTGCCCGCGCCGGTCGGTGCGATCAGCAGCGTTGCGCGGGACGCAGCCGCCCTGTCGAGCAGCGCGAGCTGATGCGCGCGCGGCGTCCATCCGCGCGCGGCGAACCAGCGCCGGAACGCATCGGGCAGGGCGGCATCTGTCTGAGGTGAGGAGGCGGACGGCACGGGGCGAATGTTAGAATGCGCCGCCCCCGCCGTCGAGCACGGCCCTCGCGCGATGCGCGCGGACACCTATATGTGCACCATGCGTCCGCACGATCTTCTCGCGCCGGAACCCGCCGGCCTCTTCTGCCCTCACGGCAACTTTCACATCGACCCGGTGCGCCCGGTCAAACGGGCGCTGATCACGCACGGCCATTCCGACCACGCCCGGCCCGGCCACGGCGCTGTGCTGGCGACGCGGGAAACGCTCGACCTGATGCGGCTGCGCTACGGCGAGAACTTCGCCGGCACGACGCAGGCCGTGCGTTACGGCGAGGCGCTCACGCTCGGCGATGTCGCCGTCTCGTTTCATCCCGCCGGCCATGTGCTCGGCTCGGCGCAGATCGCGGTCGAAGCGGACGGGCTGCGCATCGTCGCCTCCGGCGATTACAAGGATGCACCCGACCCGACCTGCGCGCCGTTCGAGGTCGTGCCCTGCGACGTGTTCATCACCGAGGCGACGTTCGGCCTGCCGGTGTTTTGCCATCCCGACGCGGCGGATGAGATCGCCAGACTGCTGGCGTCGGTGCGGCTGTTCCCCGAGCGCGCCCACATCGTCGGCGCCTATTCGCTCGGCAAGGCACAGCGCGTCATCGCGCTGATCCGCGCGGCCGGATACGACGCACCGATCTATCTGCATGGCGCGATGGAGACGATCACGCGCTACTATGAAGAGCGCGGCCTCGCGCTCGGAGATTTGCGGCCGGCGCGCGGCGCCACGAAGTCCGAACTCGCAGGCCGCATCACGCTGGCACCACCCTCGGCGCTGAGCGAGGTGTGGACGCGGCGCTTCCCCGATCCGGTCAACGCCTTCGCCTCCGGCTGGATGCGGGTGCGGGCGCGGGCGCGCCAGCGCGGCGTCGAGCTGCCGCTGGTGATCTCCGATCACGCCGACTGGAACGGCCTGACAAACACCATCCGCGCCACCGGCGCGAGCGAGGTATGGGTCACGCATGGCGAAGAGGATGCGCTGGTGCACTGGTGCACGACGCAAGGGTTGGCGGCGCGGCCCCTGACGCTGGTCGGCTACGGCGAAGAGGACGAGCACGACGGCGAAGCGGGCGAGGCCGGCGCATGAACCGCTTCGCGCATCTGCTCGACCGCCTCGCCTATGAGCCCGGCCGCAACGCCAAGCTAAGGCTGATCGCCGATTACTTCCGCGCCGTCGAGGACCCCGACCGCGGCATGGCGCTGGCGGCGCTGACCGGCGCGCTGTCGTTCCGCCACGCCAAGCCGGGCCTGATCCGCGACCTGATCGCCGCGCGCACCGACCCCGTGCTGTTCGCGCTGTCCTACGATTACGTCGGCGACCTGTCCGAGACGGTGGCGCTGATGTGGCCCGCCGCGCGCACCGGGCGCAATGAACCGCCGCCCACGCTGACCAAGGTGGTCGGCGCGTTGCAGACGCTGGCCAAGGCCGACATGCCGGCGCAGATCGCGCGCTGGCTCGACGAGCTTGATGAGACCGGGCGCTGGGCGCTCCTCAAGCTCGTCACCGGCGGCTTGCGCATCGGCGTCTCGGCGCGGCTTGCGAAAAACGCCGCCGCCGCGCGCGGGGCCAGGGTCGTCCACGACATCGAACTGCTGTGGCCCGGCCACGCGCCGCCCAATCTCGACCTGTTCGCCTGGCT
>JBEBWH010000386.1:0-3237 GCA_040392305.1 Bradyrhizobium sp.
CCAGATACTGGGCTCGTCGTCGCGCAGCAGGTGACCGTCGAGGCCGGTCATGCGGACGTAAGGCAGGTAGGCGGCTTCCGCGCCGAGTTTCAGGCCCGGCAGCAGCGCCACCTCGCCGGCCACGCCGAGCCGCAGCGCATGCCACTTGTCGTCCTCGGTGATGATGTCGGCCGAGAGCGGCATCGCGCCGGCGCCGCCGCAGGCTCCGGCCGGATTCGCGATCTGGATGCAGCCGCGCGCCACCTTGTCGTCGCGATAGTAATTGTAGCCGACGAAAGCGCCGACGCGGGCGCTGTCGGTGCGCAGCACATCGTAACCGATATCGATCGTGGCATAGGCGATCGAGCCGCCAACGCGGCCCGACAGCGTGTTGGAATATGGCACGTCGCCGTCGTGGATCAGCCAGTCCTCGTCATACATGCGGCCCGACGTCAGCGAACCGCCGCCCGCCAGCCCCTTGATGAAGACGCGGCTCGGGGTGTCGATGCGTCCGAACAGTTCGCCGGAATGCGCGGTCGAATCGTAGGTCAGGCGCGAGATCAGCACGTTCTGCTGCGCCGGGTTGGTGGTGATGCCGAGGTCCTTCTGGAAGCGCCCGCTGGAGTACCAGTAGCGGGCGCCGGCCTCCACCTGCCAGCCCGGCGCGACCGCCGGGCCCCTCGCCTTCACCGCAAGCGCCGGCGCATCCCACGCCGCATGCGGATCGCTGCCGATGCGATAGTTCAGGCCGATACGGAATAGATGCTGGCTGTGGTCGAAGCTCGCCGGCGCGCCCGGCAGCGTCGCATAAACCGGCAGCGGCGGCGGCTGCGTCTGCACCACGACCGGCGGCGAGGTCACCTCGCCCCCGTCAAAGCGGGTGTGATTGTATTCGAAGCGGATCGACCAGGCCGGCGTCAGCGCCTGCTCGTAGCCGGCCCCGACCGTCCAGCCCCAGCGCGTGCCGCGTGTCTCCGCCACCGCCCAGTCCGGAAAGGCGTTGGCCGCCATGTCGAAGCGCGACGCCAGCCACGCCGCGCCGCCCTTGATGTAGACGAGCGAGCGGCCGTCCGGCCCGGCGGTGACGCCGATGCGGCCGGTGATGCTGCCCGTTGCGTCGTAGCGCACGCGGCAATTGGCGGATGCGGCATCGCCCGATCCGGCAAGGCAGGTGTTGGTCGCGTTGGCGTCCATCGCGCTGACGTCGGCCTCGACGCCGAACACGACATTGGAGCTCGGCACCTGCCAGTTGTAGCCCGCCTGCACGCCGGCAAACACCGACGGGGCGCGGATCGCATCGCCATAGAGCGAAGGACCGAACGGATTGGCCACCTGCGTCGTGCCCGCGCCACCGCCGAGATGACCGCCGATATAGAGGCCGCTCCAGACCGGGGCGGATGGGGGTGCCGCGCGGGGCGACGCAGCGTCGGCCGCGACGGCCGGCGACAGGGAAACGGCAAGTCCGGCGGCAGCGGCTGTCAAACGTCCGATGAACATATCCATCCCACTTTTAAAGCATGAGCCATCGTCGCCGATACACCGATTCTGTCGCGCTCCGTCAGTGGGATGACGCTGCCCCAGCCGCCGGACCGCCAGTTTCCCAAAGCCTTATTTCGCCGGCAGCGCGCCTTCCGCCTTGAGCACTTCGTGAGCCGCCTTGAACGCTTCGAGGCCCGCGGGAATGCCGCAATAGACCGTGGCGTGGAGCAGGATTTCCTTGATCTCGTCGACGGTGACACCATTGCCGAGCGCGCCCTTCACATGGAGCTTCAGTTCGGCTGGCTTGTTGAGCGCGGTCAGCATCGCCAGATTGATGATGCTGCGGGTTCTGTGGTCAAGCCCGTCGCGGGTCCAGGCATAGCCCCAGCACCATTCGGTGGTGATGCGCTGAAAGGCCATCATGAAGTCGTCGGCCTTGGCCAGGCTGTTATCGACATAGTCGGCGCCGAGCACCTTGCGGCGCACCTCAAGGCCCTTGTCGAACTGCGCATTGTCGCTCATCGAAAACTCTCCGGTTGATAAAGTGGCCGCCACAATACCCGGCTCACGCGTTTCCGCCATGCACAGAAAGGACGGGCCGGCCGGCGGAGCGGACATCGGATTCTTCCTTAACCGTTGAGACGGCAGACGCTAGACTGGCCCCAATAAGCAAAAAACGGGGGCGACCATGAAGGATCGATTGCTGTCCGCGATAATTGCCGCGGCCCAAAAGACACCTTTTCGTGGGCGCGGGGGTTATTCAAGCCTGCCGTTGGATCGGCAGAAAACGGCGACCCCGGAAGACAAAGCCGAAATAGAGGCAAAGGACGTCGAACGCTTCTTCAAGTTCTTTCCATCCAGACCCGTGCGGCAGGAGATCGCCGGCAAGTCCATTCTGGATTTCGGTTCCGGCTACGGCGGCCGGACAGTGGGGTATGTCCACACATGCGAGGCCTTGCGAGCATCGGGGGTCGAGCCGTTTCAAACCCATATTGACGCCGGCGCCTTGCTGGCTCGCAAGCGCGGGCTGTCGGATCGCGTCGACTTCAGGCTCTGCACTCAAGACCACATTCCCTATGACGATCAATCCTTCGACGCAGCGATCACGTTCGACGTGCTGGAGCACGTCAAGGATCCGCGCGTCTCTCTCAGAGAATTGCATCGCGTCTTGAAGCCCGACGCCCTGCTCTATGCGGTGTTTCCGGTCTATCGCGGCGCAATTTCCCATCACCTCGATTATCTGACGATGGTTCCGGCGTTGCATCTGGCCTTCTCGCCCGAGCGCATCGTGCGCGTGACCAACCGTTGCCTCGATGCTCGCCCCGATATCGTCGTCGACAGGCACGATTCTCCTTCCGCGCACTTCATCACATCGAAACCGATCCTGCCGACGCTGAACGGCATGGGCTTAAAGGATTTCAAGAATGCCATTGCCGGCTGGGATATCGAGAGCCTGACATTGAACTCGATACTCGACATCGCGCTTGGCAGGCGTTCGCCCATTGCAAGGACCACCCGGTTTCTGACCAAGGCGCCGCCGTTCTTTGCCGAACCCTTCATCTTCAACGTCGCGGCTATACTCCGAAAGCGCGCTGCGTAAAAAAACCGGCCGGGCAGCGATGCCCGGCCGGAAATACGGTTCGATTGCGCAATGGCCCAGCGGCCCGTCTACGCAATAATCAACGGCGCCTGTTGCTGCCGATCAGCGAGCCGACGCTGTTGCACACACGGCGAACCTGTGAACAGTCCTGATAGGCGACAGGAACGCGATGGGTGACC
>JBEBWH010000387.1:0-3236 GCA_040392305.1 Bradyrhizobium sp.
CATGGACGGCGGGCCTCCCGGTCATCGCACTGGTCGGCGTTGAAACACCAAGCCGTCGCCGCCCCCATCGGATCCGACTGTTCAGCTCAAGCCTCGGATCACTTCTCCAAGGCATCGCTTCTCCAGGGTTCTCAACCCGTCGGCACTACGACCACCATTGCTCCATGCCGCGCTGGACAACATCGTGATAACCAGGATTCCCCTTGAGAATTCCGACGCCCCTCGCAAAGGCATTCATGCTGTCGACCGCCTCGGGAGATATCGAGGCCTGATAGTAGGGCAGATCACGGCGGATAAGCTCAACGATCAGGGACGCCTCGTTCGAGGGGAAATGCTTGCGGGCAGCATCGAACGCAAGTTCGGCGTTATCCCGCAATGCGCGATGCGTCCTGGTTATCGCGCGCACGACGGCGGCCGCACGGTCAGGATCGCGAGCAACGAATTCGTCGGTCGCCGCAATCGAAGCCATCGTGTAGCCGAAGCAGTTCTTCGGCCCATCGCCCCGCCGGACATCAAGCAAGACCCGCCCGACCCCGCGGCGGACCGCCACCTCCGCCCCCATACCATTGGCCCAGAAGCCGTCGATGCGGCCTTCCTCCAGCGCCCTTGCCGCCGTCAGGCCGAAATTCGTGCCCGCGCCCTCCGCGCCAGGGACCGGAGCAATCGTCACGGCGTCGCGCACCTCGTCGAGGCCGGCCTCGCGCAAGAGCTGCCTCAACCCGACATCGACCCATGGCGCCGCGCCGATCCGCAACCCCTTCACTGCCTGAATATCGCCGCGCTCGGCGGCGATATCGGCGCGAAGCACGAGAAACCAGTACATGCCCTGGCCCTGGGCGCAGAGCAGCTTCACGCCCTGCCATTCCGGGAACGCCGCAAGTGCGGAATGCGCCGAACCGGCGACGAGATCGATCGCTCCTTCGCGCAGCGCCTCGTAGCATTTGTCGACCGGGAAGACCAATTCCAGATCGACCTCCAGCCCTTCTTCCTTGAAGTAGCCAAGCTCGATGGCGGCGACCGCCGGAAAATAGGAATTTGATATCAGATCGGGCACTGCAAGCTTCACGACATCTCTCCGTTCAGAAGCCATTTCGAATGAAATCGCACGCTCTCAGTTCTGCATCGTCGCAGGAAGATCGAGCGCCTGATCGACCATCGCCGTGGCGCGCTTGAAATCGTAATTGCGGAACATGTTCTGCTTCACGATGAACGAGGCACCGCCATAGAATTTCTCATACTGGTGATGGCGGTTTCCGAATTCCGTGCCGATGAAATCCCAGGCCATCCGCATCAAGGCGACCCGATCCCGCGCCTCCGACGAAGCCGAGCGCATGAACCGCTCCATATCCGGGCCTGTCTCGGAGCCGTCGAAATCGAGATCGGACGACGGCAGACTGATCATCGCCGCCCCCGTCAACTCGCGGATGATCTCCACCATTCGCGGATTGAACTCCGACTGCAGCGCCATGACGGAATAAAGCGCGGGCTTCGAAGGCCAGACGACGCCGTTGTCGTCGATCGTCGCCATCACCTCCTGCGACTGCAGCATTCCTTCAACGATGGAAACCAGCGCGGTCAACTCGCCCATCTGAATCTGGACCGCGGGATTGCCGTCATTGCCCGTCATTTCGTTCATCCGCTTGGCGAGGCCGGTGAGGAAGCGCAGCTTGGTGATATAGCGCGCCTGGGCCTGCAGATTCCCATAGGAATGAGCAGGCGTCTTCCACCATTGATCAAAGCAGACCTGGAGGTTGCGATAGATGAAGACGTGCTCCCACGGGATGAAAACGTTATCAAGAACGACGAAGCAGTCGCTCTCGTCGAAGCGGCTGGACAGAGGATAGTCCACGTCTCGGCCGGAATGCAGAGCGAATGGCCGGCGTGGATAGAGGCGCAACCCTTCCGCGGTCATCGGAATCGCAACGCCGAGGGCGTAGTTCTCGTCGCCGGGCTGCAACGGATGGATGCAGCTCAGGTAGAGATAGTCGGAGAAGACGCCGCCCGTCGCCAGTTGCTGCGCTCCGGAGACCACGATGCCGTCGTCCCGCTCTTTCACCACGCCTGCATAAAGCGTCGGATCCGACTGCTTGTGGGCAGGCTTGCTGCGATCGATCTGCGGAGGAACGATCGCATAGGGGATGTATTGATGGCTCTCACGCAGGTACTCATAGAAGTTCGTCACATTCTGCGCGAACTGCGGCCCCTGCGAGGCAAAGACGTCCGGCACCGCCGCATATCCGCAGAAGAAACCCGCGACATGATCCGGCGTCCGCCCCATCATCCCGAACGAGGCTTCCGACCATGTCTCCGATGCGATTCGTTTCGCCTTCAGGTCGGCATGCGATCGCGGAATCTGATACGCGCGAAGCACCGGATTGCCGGTGGTCGGCGATGTGTAGGTCATCACATCCCGCATGGCGGGGTCGGCCGCCACGTCGTAGATCCTGGCAAGCGAGCGCGCAGCTTCGCGGAACGCGCGATGAGCGGTAATGTCACTCACCAGTTCCCCATCCACGTAGACGCGTCGTTTGTTTTCCTTGAGCGCGCGCAAGAAATCCGCACCCGTCCTCAATCCGCCGGTATTGCTCATGATCGTTTCCTTACTGGAGATGACTTCATTCGTTTCGCAGACAACCGCCGCGCCTCACGAGGCCGGCGGGCTGACAGACCCGCCAACGTATCCGCCCTGGTAGTAGAGAAGCGGATCGCCATGATGGGCCTGAGCGGAAAGCACCCGGCAGATGACGATCGTGTGGTCGCCGCCCTCGACGAGCGACTGACGCTCGCATTCGAGATGCGCCAATGCGCCCTCGATGAGGATCGCCCCACTGCGCCCGAGCAGTACCGGAGCGGCCGACCACTTGTCGGCGCCGGCCCGCGCAAAGCATGCCGAGATATCTCGCTGATCATCAGCAAGAATGCTGATGCCGATGCGCGCCGCACGCTCGAACACGGGCAGGCTTCTGAGCGAACGCTGCAGGCTGAACAGAACGAGCCTGGGCTGCAACGAGAGCGATGAGAAGGAATTGATCGTCGCGCCGACCCGAACGTTGCTTTCAACCGCGGTAACGATGGCCACTCCCGTCGCGAAGTGCCCCAAAATCCGCCTGAACTCCCGATCGTCCATTCCAGCCTCGCGATTTCGGCATGCCTATCTAGATACAATCTTTATGTATATTATGTATGCATATTCGAAAGTCAAGCGACACGCGCTGCGATGCGGCTTGCGCCGCTCC
>JBEBWH010000388.1:0-3235 GCA_040392305.1 Bradyrhizobium sp.
CCTGGAACGAAAAACTCTCCGGGCTGATGAAGCCCTGCCGGGTTGCGAAGAACGCACCTGCGAAGCCGCCGAACATCGCGCCGATGGCGAAGGCGGTGAGCTTGGTGGAGATGGTGTTGATGCCGAGCGCGCGGCAGGCGACCTCGTCCTCGCGCAGCGCCTCCCAGGCGCGGCCGATGGGGAGCGCGCGCAGCCGGATCGTCACCCAGTTGGTGATCAGCGCCAGCGCCAGGATCAGATAGAACAGGAACACGACGCGATGCGTCGGCGAGAACGGAATGCCGAGCATGGCGGCGAGACCGTTCTCGCCGGGGATCAGCGGAATGCCGAACGCGGTCGGGCGCGGAATGCCGCTGATGCCGTTCGGCCCGCCGGTGAAGTCCTGCCAGTTGAGTAGCACGAGGCGGATGATTTCGCCGAACGCCAGCGTGACGATGGCGAGATAGTCGCCGCGCAGCCGCAGCACCGGAAAGCCGAGCAGGATGCCCCAGAACGCGGCGAGGATGCCGGCGAGCGGCAGGCAGATCCAGAACGACCAGCCGAAACTGGTGGCGAGCAGCGCATAGGAATAGGCGCCGACGGCGTAGAAGGCGACATAGCCGAGATCGAGCAGGCCGGCGAGCCCGACCACGATGTTCAGCCCCCAGCCGAGCATGACGTAAGTGAGGACGAGAATGCCGAGGTCGAGGATGTAGCGCTGCTGATAGAAGATCACCGGCACCAGCAGCGTGAACAACAGGAGCGCCGGGCCGAGCAGCCGGAGCGCGAGCCGCCCGGCGGCATTGAGCGTCGGCGGCATCGCGAGACGCTCGCGCGGCAGTGATGCGAACCACTGCCGTCCCGTTTCCAGCAGCAGCGTGCCGACGAACACGGCAGCGACCAGCATCGCCAGCTCGTTGAAGCGCGTCCACCACACGAGGCCGCCGGCCGGGCCGGCCTCGGTGCGGATGCCGATCATCAGCGAGAACAGCACCAGCGCCACCGCGGCGCTGACGAATGCCTTCTTCACGATAGCAAGCAGATTCCCTCGCCGCGCTTGCGGGGAGAGGGTTGGGGTGAGGGGCGCGGCCGGCTGTCCCATGGATCAGCCGCTCACCCGGATTGCTGCGCAATCCGACCTCTCCCCGCTTGCGGGGAGAGGCTGGTAACGCGACACGGGGTGAGGAATAGTCGGCATTGCGCCTCAGACTTTCTCGACTTCCGGGCGGCCGAGCAGGCCGGTCGGCATGAAGATGAGCACGATGATCAGGATCGAGAACGCCGCGACGTCCTTGTATTCGACGGAGAAATAGGCCGACCACAGCGTTTCGATGAGGCCGATGGCGAGCCCGCCGAGCATGGCGCCGGGCAGCGAGCCGATGCCGCCGAGCACGGCCGCGGTGAACGCCTTGATGCCGGCGACGAAGCCCATCGCGAAATCGACCACGCCGTAATAGAGCAGGTACATCAGTCCGGCGACGGCGGCGAGCGCCGCCCCGGTGACGAAGGTCATCGAGATGGTGCGATCGACATTGACGCCGACCAGCGCCGCCATGGTCTGGTCCTGCTCGCAGGCCCGCATGTCGCGGCCGAAGCGGGTGCGCGACACGATGAAGGTGAAGATCGCGAGCAGCACCACGGTGGTGAGCACGACGACGATCTGCACGTTGGACAGCTGCACCGCGAAGCCGTCGCCCTCATGGAGCGTGTGGCCGCCGCGGATGATCGGCGGCACCGGCTTGACGCGCGCGCCCTGCGCCACCTGCGCGAAGTTCATCAGCACGAACGACATGCCGATCGCCGACAGCATCGGCGCGAGCCGGAATGACTGCCGCAAGGGCCGGTAGGCGATGCGCTCCACGGCCCAGCCGTAGAGCGAGGTGATCGCCATCGCCACCAGCAGCACGACGAGCAGGATCACCGGCACGGCGGTAAGGCCGAACGAGACGAGGATGAGGAAGACGATCAGCGAGGTCAGTCCGCCGATCATGAAAATGTCGCCATGGGCGAAGTTGATCATGCCGACGATGCCGTAGACCATCGTATAGCCGATCGCGATCAGCCCGTAGATGGAGCCAAGCACGAGTCCGTTGATCAACTGCTGCGCGAAATACTCCATCGTCCCCCTTGAGTCCTTTTTCACGACTCTTAACAGCGCGATTTTGCAGCGGCAACGGGGGCGGGGCGCGGCAAATACGTTTTCCCACACGGCGAAAGGGGGCGTGGCGGGGCGCCCGGCGGCGGGGGTGTCCACAATGCTTTCCCGATGTTAAGGTTAACAAAGGGTTTAAATTGAAGCCGCCGGGCGTAAGCGCTTACCTCGCGGCAGGGACGGCGAAAGGGCGGCGGCACGCCCGGATCGCATCCGCGGGGGTTTCGGGTTCCCGCTACGGCGGAATGGAGTGGGTGATGGCTGCGATGCCCAGCTCAGAAGCGACCACGGGAGCGATGGTCGGAACCTGGAGGATCAGCACCTACAATGCGGTGCTGGTGTCGATGTATCTGGTGCCGGCCTGGATCATGGCGGGGCTCAAAATCATCGAGGCGCCGATTTCCGGCGTCTACGACCGCGCCAATATCGCCTTCGGCATTTTCGCCACCGACTATCTCTATCTCGGCGCGCTCGGCACCGCCCGCGTGGCCTGGGTGCTGGCGGTGGCCCGTTTCACGGTGGCTGCGTTCTTCATTCTGTTCGTGATCCAGATCGCGCGGCCGCGGGCGCGGCTCAACGGCGACGGCGACGAGGCGCTGGGCATCGCGCTGGCGGTCGGCGGCATCGTCAGCTTCATGGGCATGGTGCTGGCGGCGCAGGTCGGCGAGCAGGCGGCGCTGCGTCTGCACGCCACCGAAACGCTGCTGCTGCTGGCGGCCGGGATTCTGGCGCTGGTCGAGCCGCTGTTCGCCAAGGCGCGGGCCAATGCGGGGGTCAAGGCGCAGCAGGCTGCGGCGCTGCCGGCCGCCGCGTCCGACGCGCGCGCCGAACCGGCCGGCGTTCCGGTCAGGGCGTGAGCAGCCCCAGTTCGCGCATCACGCCGGCCGCCTCCTTGGTAGCGTGGTTGGCGGCGGGCACGCCGCAATAGATCGCCTGTTGCAGCAAAATTTCCTTGATGTCGTCCGGCGTGAATCCGCCTTCGGTGAGGGCGGCGCGCACATGCATGCGGAATTCGTCCCAGTGCCCGAGCGCGACCATGGTGCCGATCACCAGCACGCGGCGGGTGCGCTCGTCGAAATGCGGCCGGGTCCAGATCTCGCCCCA
>JBEBWH010000389.1:0-3232 GCA_040392305.1 Bradyrhizobium sp.
ATCAGGGCGCCGCAGGCGGACAGCGCCAATCGCTGGCTGGTTCTGGTCGAGCGGCACGCGCCGCGCCGCACGGTTCTCATCATGACGGTGACGCTGCTGCTCGGCAGCGCCGCGTTCGGCGTCGTCAGAGGCGGTCATCTCGGCGATGTGACGCAGGCGCTCGCCGACGCGCGCAACGCCGCCGCCAACGCGGCCGGCTTCCGCATCACGTCGGTGGCGATCAACGGGCGCAGGCAGCTGTCGCAGGACGAAATCCTCGCCATCGGCGGCGTCAACGGCCGCTCCTCGTTGTTGTTTCTCAATGCGGCCACGGTGCGCGACCAGTTGAAGGCGAGCCCGTGGATCGCCGACGCCACCGTGCTCAAGCTCTATCCAGGCCATCTGCAGATCGACATCACCGAGCGCAAGGCGTTCGCGCTGTGGCAGAAGGACGGCCAGCTTTCGGTGATCGCCGACGACGGCGCCGTGCTCGAACCCTATGTGACGCGGCGCTTCACCTCGCTGCCGCTCGTGGTCGGCGCCGGCGCCGCGAGCCGCGCCAAGGATTTTCTCGACCTCGTCGCGCAGTATCCCTCGCTGCGGCCGCGCGTGAAGGCGATCGTGTATGTCGGAGAGCGGCGCTGGAATCTGCGTCTCGACAACGGCATGGACGTGCGCCTGCCCGAGCATGACGTCGGCCGGGCGCTGGCCCGGCTCGTCGCGCTCGACAAGGACAATCAGCTTTTGTCGCGCGACATCACGGCGGTCGATCTGCGATTGGCGGGGCGCGTGACCGTGCGGCTGTCCGAGGATGCCGCCAAAGCGCGCGCCGACGCGCTCAACAAGGACAAGAAGACCAAACGCAAGGCGGGCGATGCATGAGCGGTCTTGATTGCGGCCAGACCCCGAAAACACGACCGACGCCGCCGAACCGAACGGCGCTGGTGGCGGCGCTCGACATCGGCACCAGCAAGGTCGCCTGCATGATCGCGCGGCTGAAGCCGTGCCCGCCGACTGAGGCGCTGCACGGCCGCAGCCATGCGGTCGAACTGATCGGCTACAGCCAGATCCGCTCGCGCGGTGTCAAGGCCGGCGCGGTGATCGATCTCGTCGAATGCGAGCAGGCGGTGCGGCAGGCGGTCTCCGCCGCCGAGAAGATGGCCAAGGTGCAGGTCGAGTCCGTGCTCGTCTCGGTCTCGGCCGGGCGCATTCAGGGCCAGCTCATCGAGGCCACCACCGAAATCCGCAGCGGCGCGGTGACGGCGGAAGACACCACCCGGATCACCTCCACCGGCATGCGTCACGCCACCGGCCCCGGCCGCACTGCGCTGCATGCGCTACCCGTCGGCTACGCGCTCGACGGCGTCAAGGGCATCCGCGATCCGCGCGGCATGGTCGCGCGCGCGTTCGGCGTCGATATGAATGTCGTCACCGTCGATGCGACGGTGGCCAAGAACCTGATGCTCGCGGTCGAGCGCTGCCATCTCGACGTCGAGGCGATGGCGGCGGCGCCGTATGTCGCGGCGCTTTCGGTGTTGACCAGCGACGAGGCCGATATCGGCGCGGCGGTGATCGAACTCGGCGCGGGCACCACGACGCTGGCGATCTATTCGGGCGGACGCTTCGTGCATGCCAGCGGATTTGCGGTCGGCGGGCAACACATCACGATGGATCTGGCGCGCGGGCTTGGCGCCTGCATTGCGGATGCGGAGCGAATCAAGACGTTATACGGCAGTGTGCTGACCGGCGGTTCAGACGCGCGCGAAATGATGAGCGTGCCGGTGGCGGGCGAGGATATCGACCAGGAGCAGGTCGTGTCGCGTGCGACGATCGCCAACATCATCCGCCAGCGCGCCGAGGAGATTTTCGAGATGGTCCGCGACCGGCTCGCCGAGTCACCGTTTGCCGCCGAGCCGCGCGCCCGCGTCGTGCTGTCGGGCGGCGGCGCACAGCTCAACGGCATGCCGGAACTGGCGAGCCGCATTCTTGATCGGCCGGTTCGCGTCGGCCGCCCGCTCGGCTTCGGCCGGCTGCCGCATGAGGCCAAGGGACCGTCCTTCGCGGTGCCCGCCGGCCTGCTGGTCTATCCGCAATTCGCTCAGCTCGAACATGTCGAGCCGCGTCATGCGCGGCAACTGCGCACCGGAACGGACGGCTATTTCGGGAGGGTCGGACGATGGCTTCGCGAAGGCTTCTGACGGCCATGACTTGCTGCACGAAGACTTGCTGGACAAAGACTTGCTGCACAACCTGCAACACTAACTCACGCCCGGGCCTGCGCGGCCCACAGCACGCGTAATCGAGAGGACACGAGAGGCACATATGGCGATCAATCTCAACATTCCCGACATCAGCGAGCTGAAGCCGCGCATCACCGTGTTCGGAGTCGGCGGGGCAGGCGGCAACGCCGTCAACAACATGATCACCGCCGGTCTCGCCGGCGTCGATTTCGTCGTCGCCAACACCGACGCGCAGGCGCTGACGATGTCCAAGGCCGAGCGCATCATCCAGATGGGCACGCAGGTCACGCTGGGCCTCGGCGCGGGCTCGCAGCCCGACGTCGGCGCGGCCGCGGCGGAAGAGGTGATCGACGAGATCCGCGATCATCTCAACGGCGCCAACATGGTGTTCGTCACCGCCGGCATGGGCGGCGGCACCGGCACGGGCGCGGCGCCCGTCATCGCCAAGGCGGCGCGCGAGATGGGTATCCTCACCGTCGGCGTGGTCACCAAGCCGTTCCACTTCGAGGGCCAGCGCCGCATGCGCACGGCCGAGTCGGGCATCACCGAGCTGCACAAGGTGGTCGACACCCTGCTCATCATCCCGAACCAGAACCTGTTCCGGGTCGCCAACGAAAAGACCACCTTCGCCGACGCCTTCGCCATGGCCGACCAGGTGCTCTATTCGGGCGTGGCCTGCATCACCGACCTGATGGTCAAGGAAGGCCTGATCAATCTCGACTTCGCCGACGTGCGCGCGGTGATGCGCGAGATGGGCAAGGCGATGATGGGCACCGGCGAGGCGTCCGGCGAGAAGCGCGCGCTGACCGCCGCCGAGGCCGCGATCGCCAATCCGCTGATCGACGATTCCTCGATGAAGGGCGCCCGCGGTCTGTTGATCTCGATCACCGGCGGCAAGGATCTGACCTTGTTCGAGGTCGACGAGGCCGCCACCCGCATCCGCGAGGAAGTCGATCAGGACGCCAACATCATCGTCGGCGCGACCTTCGACGAATCGCTCGACGGCGTCATCC
>JBEBWH010000390.1:0-3218 GCA_040392305.1 Bradyrhizobium sp.
GAAGGCGCGCGGCTGTTCCGGCGTCAGGCCGGGGAAGCGCGCGGCCAGTTCCGGCGGCGGCGCGCCCACGGTGTCGGCGGCGCGCCACACCACCACCCCGCCGCTGTTGGCCAGATCCGATGGCGCGATCCACGGCGTGCGCTCGGGCGTGGCGTCGAGCAGCACATGCGGGCGCGGAGCGCACATGCCGACCAGCGCCGCCAGTTGCGGCTCGCCGGCCACCGCCGGCAGCGACCTGCCGGTGCGGCGCTCGAAGCTTTCGCTGAAAAACTGGCCGATATCGCGCGCCGGCGGCGCGGTCGGCAGTTCATGCTGGCCGATCCAGGGCTGCACCAGCGCGGCCGCGATGATCGCCAGCGCCGGAGCCACGACCGCCGCCGCCCATACCGCGCGCAACACCTGACGGCGGCGCAGCACGATGCGGTCGCCCGCGAGCATCACCGCGGCGAGCCCGGCCAGCACCAGCATGGTCGCCGCCCCGCCGACGACGTGATCGCGTCCGGCAAGCACGGACAACAGGCTCGCGCCGAGCGGCGGAGCGAGCGCGAACACCAACACAAACTGCCGCGCGAATGGCGGCATGCCCGCCCGCACCAGCTCGGGCGGATCATCTTCCCCTTTGCGCCAGAGCGGGATCGACACCATGGCGACCAGCACGGCAACGCCGATCAGCCCCGCCGCCATGCGCGCGATCAGGCCCAGCCATTGCGCCGCCGCCGCTCCCGCCTCCGGCGGCGCGGACAGAGACACCGTGGGGGCATCGGCGCGCAGCAGCCAGACCAGATAAGGCAGCGCCAGCACGGCGATCGCGGCAAGCGCGAACAGCGGATCGAACGACGCCAGCGCCCGCCGCCCGCGCCTCGTCGCCAGAGCGAACAGCAGCACCAAAGCCAGAAGCCCGGCAGCGGCCGGCGTCGTCAGCACCAGAAGGCCGGCCGCGATCGACAGCATGAACCACGCATTGCGGCGATGGCCGCCGATGATGCGGTAGGCGCTCAGCACGACGAAGGCCCAGAGCGGCAGCGCCAGCACGTCGGGGCCGAACGCCACGGAGGGAAAGCCGAAAAAGGTCACGGTCGCGGTCAGCAGCACCGCCAGCACGGCATGCTGCGGCCCGGCCACGCTGCGCGCCAGCGCGAACACCGCCCAATAGGCCGCGACCACGCAGACCTGCGCCAGCACATAGACGCCGATGACATGGCCGCCGGCAAGCCGGAACGCGATATCGGCGAGCCAATAGGCCAGCGGCGGCCCGGCCGCCATGCCGATCTGATACTCGCGGCCATAGGCCAGCACGGTGGCGACGTCGCCGGGCGGGCTGCCGTAGAACAGCGTCGGCACGACGACCCAGAGCGCGGCGGAGATCAGCGCCACGATCCAGAACATCAGCCGCGGACGGGCGCGGATCAGCTCGACAGGCAGGGAGGTGAAGCGCATGCGGATTCGCGACGGTTCTGGACCAGACCGGCCCGGCGGGTGCAAGGCCGATGTGATAGAGCGCACAGGCCAGCGTGGCAACCAAGCGGCCCGGCAGCGCGGCTAATCGGCGGCGAGCGCCGGGGTTTCGAATGCCAGCACACCCTGATTTGACCGGGGCGCGACCGCCTGTTCCACCATCGCGCCGTCACGCCTCGCATAGGCGGCCGCGACCGGCGCAAAGAGGCGGCGGTGATGGACGCTCGGCCCGAGGTCTTCCAGCGCCTTGAGGTGCGCCGGCACCGCATAGCCCATATGCTGCTCGAAACCGTAGCCGGGACATTCGTCGGCGAGCGCGCACATCAGCCGGTCGCGCGTCACCTTGGCGACGATCGAGGCCGCCGCTATCGAGGCGATGAGACCATCGCCGCCGATCACCGCCTCGCAATCGCAGGCGGCGGCGATGCGGTCGCGGCCATCGACGAAGACATGGCGCGGCGGTTCCGGCAGCGACGCCACCGCGCGCGCCAGCGCCCACAGCGAGGCTTGCAGGATATTGTCGCGGGCGATGCGCGCGGGCGAGGCCGACACCACCGCGACGGCGGCCGTGGCGCAGATCTCTTCGAACAGCTCCTCGCGCCGCTCGCGCGGCAGCCGCTTGGAATCGTCGAGCCCCCTGGGCACGCGGGCCGGATCGAGCACCACCGCCGCCGCGACGACGGGACCGGCGAGCGGCCCGCGCCCGACCTCGTCGCAGCCGGCGACCGGCCAGACGCCGGCCTTGAGCAGCGCCCGCTCGCGCCGGAAATGGGGCATCGCGGCCTTTCTGGCCACTGCCTTGGCTGAGGGTTCCGCAACGCGTCGAATCATGGCGCGATGCTGCGGGCCGGAGCCGCCCGGCGCAACCGCAAAATGCCACGCGGCGGCGCTAATGACCGCCATCCACGCCCGACGCCGTGCGGCAGAACACCCGCCGCGGCGCGCGACCGGGCGGCGTGACGTCGGCGACCGGTTGCATGCCGAGCTTTTTCAGCACCCGGAGCGAGGCGGCGTTGGCGGGCGCGGCCAGCGCCAACAGCCGTGGCCGGCGCAACCTCGTGAAGCCGAGCGCGAGCTGCGCCGCGCCGATCTCGCGGGCGAATCCCTTGCCCCACGCGGTGCGCGCCAGCACGAAGCCGATCTCCAGATCGTCGGCGCCCAGTGCGTCGCACGGATTGAGCCCGGCAAAGCCGATCACCTCGCCGCTTACCGTCTCTTCAAGCACGGCAAGCCCGACCGGGGCGCCGTCGAGGGTGAAATGCGCGCGAATGAACGCCGCCGCTTCGGCCTCCGCCAGCGCCCGGCCGGCAAAGGCATGGCGCATCACCTGCGCATCGCCGAACACCCGCGCCTGCAGCACCGCGATGTCGTTCTCGCGCGCGGCGCGCAGCCGTAACCGCGCGGTGGTCAGAATGGTCGCCTCGCTCACCGGTCCCCCTTCAGTCATTGCCTCGCGCAATGATAGGAGAGAGGCGGCGGCGACGCCAAACCCGATACGCCCGCACCGGAGACCTGACGATGACGACGCTCAATCCATGGAGCCTGCTCAGCCTGTGCATCGCGCTGGAAGTGACGGCGACGACGCTGCTCACCAAGTCGGAAGGCTTCGCCAGGCCGCTTTTCGGCATCGCCTCGCTGGTGCTGTTCGGCGGCTGCTTCTGGGTGCTGTCGCAGGTGCTGACCCGCATCCCGGTCGGCGTCACTTACGCGATCTGGTCGGGCGTCGGCATCGCCGCGATCTCGGTGATCGGCTGGCTGTTCCT
>JBEBWH010000391.1:0-3214 GCA_040392305.1 Bradyrhizobium sp.
CAAAGCCGGCAGCGCTTTCGGGGAAGCATGCTGTAAACAACAAGCCGTCCGTATTTTCATACTGTTTCATTTTGCCGTCTCGCTAGTTTGCAATTATGGGGAGAACGCCCTGCGTGGCACTTCAGCAGCGGCTTCGAGGCGGGCGTATCCGTCCCTCGTCTGTGGTGTTTTTATCCCAAGTATTGATCCGGCCACCTGCGTACGCAGAATCTGAGCGGTTCCCCCTGCGATGGAGAACATGCGGGCATCCCGCACCATTCTTTCGAGTGGTAGATTACGTGAGTAACCCATCGCCCCGTGTATTTGCAGCGCACCGCTGGTGACCGACTGTGCGGTCTCCGACGCCAGGATCTTGGCTTGCGCCGCCGCCCGGATGTCGGGGAAGCCCTCCACGAGGGTAGATGCGGCCGAGCGCAGCAAGGCACGCGCCGATGCGAGGGAGATCGACATGTCCGCGATCATCCATTGCAGGCCCTGGAATTCGGCGATCGGACGTCCAAACTGGTGCCTTTCCTTTGCATAGGCAACCGCATGTTCGTAGGCGCCCTGAGCTATGCCGAGCGCCACGGTTCCAGCGCCGACCCTTTGAGCGTTATAGGCCTGCATCAAACCGGCGAACCCGCGCCTGGTCCCTTCGGGGGGGACGACGATCATACTTTTATCCACCTCCATATCCTGGAATAGGACTTCGGTCTCCGGAATGCCGCGCACGCCCATGGCGGGTTCACGCTTTCCAATAACGAGACCGGGTGTTTCATCGCGAACGGCGATGAATCCGGCTATCCCTCTGCTTTCTCCCTCTTCCATCAACTGCGCGAAGATAAGGTGCAGCCGCGACACCCCGCCGCCCGTGATCCAGTGCTTCTTGCCATTAAGAATGTATCTATCACCGCGCTTGACGGCGGTGGTGCTCATCTCGGTAGCAGCGCTGCCGGCACCGGGCTCGGTGATGCAAATGGCGGGCTTGTCGCCCCCAAGAACAAAATCAGCGGCGAGACGCTTCTGGGCCTCAGTCCCATAACGCATGATCGCGCCAATAGCGCCCATATTTGCCTCGACAGTGATCCGCCCCATTGTGGCGCAACAGCGCGCCATTTCCTCAATGACGGTGATAGTGTCGATATAGGAGAGTCCCCGGCCACCATAATGCCGCGGAATGGTCATGCCCATAAACCCGGCAGCGGCCAACTTGGCCACGCTGTCCCATGGATACTGCTCTGTACGATCGACCTCGGCGGCCAACGGGCGGAATTCGCGTTCGGCGAGGTCGCGCGCGGCAGCTGTCAAATCATTGGTGACGGGGGTTGTAGAGGTCATCGGCATCCTCTTGATCTAACTGGACAAAGACGGGGACAGGCCCATCTCTTCGAGAACTTCCAAGGTATGTTCACCGCATTTTGGCGGCGAACGGCGGTAGGTTACGGGGCTTCGGCTGAACTTGATGGGATTGCCGATCAGGCGAACCGCACCTTCGAGGGAGTCCGGGTAGGACATCGAGATCATCATGTTGCGGGCAGCGACCTGATCTGAGGCAAAGACGTCGGCGATGGTGTTTATGGGCCCGCCCGGGACGCCCGCAGCCTCCATGTCAGCGACAAGCGCTGCCCTTTCCAGCCGGCGTAGTTCGCCAGCGATTATGTCGATAAGTTCGATACGATTTTCGATACGTGCATTATTGGTGCTGAAGCGGATATCGTCTGCAAGATCAGGGCGAGAGATGATGTTGCAGAAGTTGCGGAACTGGCGATCGTTGCCCACCGCAACGACAACATGACCGTCTACTGTTTCGAATACCTGATATGGTACAATATTGGGATGCTGGTTCCCGAGTCGGGTGGGGGATTTTCCGGAGACTAGGTAGTTGGTGCCGGCGTTTACGAGCCACGCGATTTGCGTATCAACGAGCGCGATGTCGATTTGCTGCCCTTCATTGGTTTGGTCGCGATGGCGAATCGCCGCCAGGATCGCAGTCGTGGCGTAGAGACCGCACATGACGTCGGCGATTCCAACGCCAACTTTCATTGGCTCCCCTTCCGGCTCCCCGGTGATGCTCATGATGCCGCCGTACGCCTGCGCGAGCAGATCGTAGCCGGGTTTTGATGAGTGAGGACCGGTCTGGCCGAAGCCGCTTATCGAGCAATAAACAATGTCGGCCTTTTCTGAACGCAGGCTTTCATAGTCAAGTCCGTACTTGGCAAGACCGCCTACCTTGAAGTTCTCGATTACTATGTCGCAAGCCCTCACGAGCTTGCGTATGGTCAGGACGTCTTCTGGCTTCCCGATATCCAGGCAAAGCGATCTCTTGTTCCTGTTGGCGCACAAATAGTAAGCGCTCTCGCGCGTCTGTTTTCCTTCCCGGTCAAGAAGGTAAGACGGCCCCCAGCTTCTCGTGTCGTCACCTCCGTCGGGGTGTTCGATCTTCAGGACGTCCGCGCCCATGTCACCAAGCAGTTGCGTGCATGTCGGGCCAGCAAGGATCCGCGACAAATCGAGGACTCTCAAGCCATGCAGCGGCCCTGTCACAGGCATGTCTTTGTCAGAATGTGTTTTCATGCCTCAGGCTTAAGTGATTAAATGAATTGATGGTAGTTCAATTATTTGTATTATTTCATGACAAAAATTGTTGTTCAACTCGCTGCATACTGGATAGCCAGCAATGAATTTCCGCCAACTTCGCACTGTTGTTTCATTCCTCACCCAAGGCAGTTTCGCCGCAATTGGCGACAAGATCGGCCTGAGTCCTTCGGCCGTGAGCATCCAGATGTTGCGCTTGGAGGAGGAGATCGGCGTCACGCTTTTTGATCGGTCGACGCGGCCGCCAACGCTCACCGTGGAAGGTATGGCCATTGCCGAAGTTGCCCGGGAAATTCTCAAGCTTGAAGAACGGATCCGGCTGATCGCGAAGGGGCAGCATATCGCCAGCGCAATCACAATTGGCTTTGTACCAACGACGCTGGTTTTCGTTCTGCCGTGCGTGGTCGGCCAACTGCGCCAAACCTACCCAGATCTCCAGATCAACATAAAATCCGGGATGTCCGGTGAACTTGCCGCTGGAGTCATGCGGCGCGAGATCGATTTCGCGCTTATTACAGCGCCTCTCTATGAAATGCCCGAACTGTCAATCCGCGAAATCGTTCGCGAGCCACTCTTTGCAGTCGGGCCCCGTTCGTTCGATGATGTAAAATCGGACGCAGATCTCCTGACCGCCCTGCCG
>JBEBWH010000392.1:0-3213 GCA_040392305.1 Bradyrhizobium sp.
GCGACGTCCACGACATCGGCAAGAACATCGTCGGCGTCGTGCTCCAGTGCAACAATTTCGAGGTGATCGACCTCGGCGTGATGGTGCCGGCGACGAAGATCATCGAGACGGCGAAGCAGGAAAACGCCGACATGATCGGCCTGTCCGGGCTGATCACGCCCTCGCTCGACGAGATGGCTTTCCTTGCCGCCGAAATGGAGCGGCAGGAAATGACCATGCCGCTTCTGATCGGCGGCGCGACGACGAGCCGCGTGCACACGGCGGTGAAAATCGATCCGAACTATCGGCGCGGCCCGGTGGTGCATGTCAACGATGCGAGCCGCGCTGTCGGCGTCGCCTCCTCGCTGCTGTCGCCGGAGCGCAAGTCCGCCTACGTCGCCGAGGTGCGGCAGGAATACGACAAGATCGCCGCCGCCCACCTGCGGGCGCAGCAGAACAAGAAGCGGCTGACGCTTGCCGCCGCGCGCGCCAATGCGTTTCCGATCGACTGGACGCAGGCGCGCCCGGCAAAGCCGTCGTTCTTCGGCACGCGCAGTTTCCAGAACTATCCGCTCGCCGAACTCGCCGACTGCATCGACTGGACGCCGTTCTTCCAGACCTGGGAACTGAGCGGGCGCTTTCCGGCGATCCTCGACGACCCGAAGTCCGGCGAGGTGGCGCGTTCGCTCTACCAGGATGCGCGCGCGATGCTTGAGCGCATCATCAACGAGAACTGGTTCACGGCCTCCGCGGTGATCGGTTTCTGGCCCGCCAATACGATCGGCGACGACATTGCCGTGTTTGCCGACGACACCCGCACGACGCAGATCGCCACCTTCCACACGCTGCGCCAGCAGCTCGAGAAGCGCGAGGGGCGTCGCAACGTCGCGCTATCCGATTTCATCGCACCGCGCGAATCCGGCGTGCCGGATTATATCGGCGGCTTTGCCGTCACGGCGGGGCTTGGCGAGGACGCCATCGCCGATCGCTACAAGAAAGCCAATGACGACTATTCGTCGATCCTCGTCAAAGCGCTGGCCGACCGTCTCGCAGAGGCTTTCGCCGAGCGCATGCATCAGCGTGTGCGCAAGGAATTCTGGGGCTATGCGCCGGACGAGGCGCTGAGCAACGACGACCTCATCCTTGAGAAGTATGACGGCATTCGCCCCGCGCCCGGCTATCCGGCGCAGCCCGACCACACCGAGAAGGCGACGCTGTTCCGTCTGCTCGATGCCGAGCGCGCCGCCGGAGTGAAGCTGACGGAAAGCTATGCGATGTGGCCCGGCTCGTCGGTCTCCGGGCTTTATCTCAGCCATCCGGATAGTTTTTACTTCGGCGTCGGCAAGATCGAGCGCGATCAGGTGCAGGACTACGCCACGCGCAAGGGCGTCGAACTCGCGGAGATGGAGCGGTGGCTCGCGCCGGTGCTCAACTACATTCCCTCCAGCGACCTGAGCGCGGCGAAGAGCCCGCTGCCGGAGCCGGCCAATGACGCCAGCACGCATCCGCCCGGCTGCACCTGCGCCATCCACATGCCGTATCGGCCGAAGGGCGCGGCGCAGGGCTGAACCGTTCTTCGTCATGGCCGGGCTTATCCCGGCCATGACACGGATGTGTGTCCGTAAAACGCGAAACGCTCGATCTAAACCCCGGCGTCATTAGGATCGGAGGCGAGCGTCGCCTTCACCGCGCGCGCCCAGCCGGAAAGTTTCCGCGTCCGCGTGGCTTCGCTCATGCCGGGCCGGAAGCGGCGCGAGAGCCGCCATGTGTCGGCAAAACGCGCCGGCTCGGGATAAAGGCCTGCACCTAGCCCCGCGAGATAGGCCGCGCCCAGCGCGGTCGTCTCAAGAATCTCCGGGCGATCGACCGGCACATCGAGCAGGTCGGCGAGCCGCTGCATGGTCCAGTCCGACGCCGTCATGCCGCCATCGACGCGCAGCACCGTGTTGGCTTGCGAAGCCTCTGGCCAGTCGGCGCGCATCGCCGCCCACAGATCGTAGGTCTGGTAACAGACGCTTTCCAGCGCCGCATGCGCCAGTTCAGCCGGGCCGGTGGCGCGCGTCAGGCCGAACAGCGCGCCGCGCACGTCGGGATTCCAGTACGGCGCGCCAAGCCCAACGAAGGCCGGCACGAGATACACCGCCTGCGCCGGATCGGAGCGGGCGGCAAGCGCGTCGGATTCGTTGGCAGCGGCAATCAGCCCAAGGCCGTCGCGCAGCCATTGTACGGCGGAGCCCGCAACGAAGATCGAGCCTTCCAGCGCATAGGTGCGGCGGCCGCCCAACTGATAGGCAATGGTGGTCAGAAGCTTGTGCTTCGAGACGACTGGCGTCTCGCCGGTGTTGAGCAGCGCGAAGCAGCCCGTGCCGTAGGTCGATTTCATCATGCCGGGGCTGAAGCACGCCTGCCCGATGGTCGCCGCCTGCTGATCGCCGGCAATGCCGCGAATGGCGATGGCGCCGCCGAACAGGCCCGGTTCCGTCTCGCCGAACGCCGACGACGAATCCCTCACCTCGGGCAGCATCGCGCGCGGCACCCGCAGCAGCCGCAGCAATTCGTCGTCCCAGTCGCCGGTATGGATGTTGAACAGCAGCGTGCGCGAGGCATTGGTGGCGTCGGTGGCATGCACGCGCCCACCGGTCAGCCGCCACAACAGGTAACTGTCGACCGTGCCAAACAGCAGGTCGCCGCGCTCGGCCCGCGCCCGCGCACCCGGCACCTCGTCGAGCAGCCACGCGATCTTGGTGCCGGAAAAATACGGATCGACGATCAGCCCGGTGCGCGCCGAGATGTCAGGCTCCGACCCGTCGGCCTTCAGCCGGGCGCAGATCTCTGCGGTGCGGCGATCCTGCCAGACGATGGCGCGATGGATCGCGCGGCCGGTCGCGCGGTCCCACACCACTGTGGTCTCGCGCTGATTGGTGATGCCGATCGCGGCGACGTCGGCCGCTGTAACCGCAGCCTTGCGCATCGCCTCGCGGGCGGTCGCAAGCGTCGAGGCCCAGATGTCGTCCGGCTCGTGCTCGACCCAGCCCGAGGCGGGGAAATGCTGCGGAAACTCCTGCTGCGCCAGCGCCGCGATCGACGTATCGGCGCCGAACACGATGGCGCGCGACGACGTCGTGCCCTGATCTATCGCCAGGATGACAGACGTCATCGCCGCTCCCCGATATGCGACACTCTCCCGCGCGAAACGTCGCGCGAGGCGTCAGATCGTCCGCGCTGCCCGTTGTC
>JBEBWH010000393.1:0-3207 GCA_040392305.1 Bradyrhizobium sp.
CATGAACAGCGACGCCTTGAAGGTGGCGTGGTTCATCATGTGGAAGATCGCCGCAACCGCCGCGAGCGGGCTGCCGAGGCCGAGCAGCAGGGTGATCAGGCCGAGATGGCTGATGGTCGAATAGGCCAGCAGGCCCTTGAGGTCGTGCTGGAAGATCGCGAGATAGGCGCCGACCAGCAGGGTCGAGAGCCCGACCGAGACCACGATCAGGAACCAGATGTCGGTTCCGGCGAGCGTCGGCCACAGCCGCGCCATCAGGAACACGCCGGCTTTCACCAGCGTGGCCGAATGCAGATAGGCCGACACCGGCGTCGGTGCGGCCATGGCGTTGGGCAGCCAGAAGTGGAACGGAAACTGCGCGCTTTTGGTGAAGGCGCCGAGCAGCACCAGGATCACGACCGGCACATAGAGCGGATGCGCCTTGACGATCGCGCCGGACTCCAGCACCCGGTCGAGATCGTAGCTGCCGACGATATGGCCGAGCAGCAGCACGCCGACCAGCAAGCCGAGACCGCCGGTGGCGGTCACCGTCAGCGACATGCGCGCGCCGTCGCGGGCATTGGCGTTGTGGTGCCAGTAGCCGATCAGCAGGAACGACAGAAGGCTGGTCAGCTCCCAGAAGAACACGATCTGGATCAGGTTGCCGGACAGCACGATGCCCAGCATCGAGCCCATGAAGGCCAGCAGCAGCGAGAAGAATCGCGGCACCGGGTCCTTGGGCGACATGTAGTAGCGGGTGTACAGCGTCACCAGAAAGCCGATGGCGGTGATGAGCCCGGCGAACATCCAGGCAAAGCCGTCCATCCGCAGGATGAAGTTCAGGCCGTAAGCAGGCAGCCACGCGATTTCGCTGCGGATTGCCTCGCCGCTGGCCATGGCCGGATATACCGACAGGGCCAGCAGAAAGCAGGTCACGGCGATGCTGCCGGCCAGCCACACCTCGGCATTGCGGGCGTTGGCGGGAAGCAGCGCCGCGAAAAAACTCCCGATGAAAGGAAGCACGACGACAGCGGCCAGAAGCGCATCATACGGCATCGCCGGTCATCGATCCTTTCTTGGCGAAAATATTGCGGTTTCCAGTCACGGGATGACCGGCATTATGGATGATCTTTTCGGGCACAAGCAAGGCGGCAAGCCAGTGGAGTCTGTTTGACGTCCGCCGCCCGCTTTGCCGCGATCCAGCAAGCGGATGACGAACTGAAAACGCCACCTGAAGTTTAATCATTACCAATACCCCTTTGATTCCAGCATTTGCAGAAGTGTCCGCCGCAGCGGGGACGCAAATGCGGGAATCAAAGGAGGACCGGGCCGTTCGCGCTGTTTGATGCCAGGATCGGATCAGGAGGATTGCTGGGCGCCATGTTAGAAAACCGGCGCGATTGACGCTACCGCTTTGTTGCCGCACCCTGCCGCTCGCGACGGCAGAGCCGCAAGCGGGGAGGCGATCTTCGGCAATGATCCTGCATCACTATCCGCGCTCGCCCTTCGCCGAGAAAGTGCGGCTTGCTTTCGGCATCAAGGGCCTGTCGTGGCGATCCGTCGAGCAGCCGCGGCTTGCGCCGAAGCCGTCGCTGACGGCGCTGACGGGCGGCTACCGCCGCATCCCGGTGCTGCAGATCGGCGCCGATATCTATTGCGATAGCCGCTGCATTCTCGACGAGATCGAGCGGCGTCATCCCGCGCCGGGCCTGCGTCCGCCCGGCAGCGCGGGTCTTGCCGAGATGATCGCCGGCTTTTGCGACCGGTCTCTGTTCGCGAGCGCGCTCGGACTGGTGTTCGGTCTTCATGGCGAACGCTTTCCGCCGGAACTGCACGCCGATCGCGCCCGGTTCACGGCCGGACGGTTCGACGGCTGGGATTCGCAGGCGATGCGGCGCAAGCTGGCCTCGACACGGTATCATCTTGCGCAATATTGCGGCTGGCTCGCCAGCCTGCTGGGCGACGGCCGTGCCTTTCTGCTCGGCGGGGCGGTCAGCCTTGCCGACCTCGCCGCCCTCCATCCGCTCTGGTATGCGCAACAAAATCTCGATCGCAGCGATTTCGATCCGGGCAAGTGGCCGGTGCTCGCGGCATGGTTCGAGCGCATGGGTGCGTTCGGGCATGGCGCGCCGTCCGATTTGCCGGCGGACCAGGCGCTGGCGATCGCCCGCGCGGCCGAGCCGGCGGCCGTGGCTTGCGCAACTCAGCCGGCAGCGGGAACACCGCGATTGGGCAGCAGCGTCGCGGTGGCGCCGGACGATTGGGGGTTCGACCCGGTCGAGGGCGAACTGGTGGGCGTGAGCGCGGACCGGATCTCGCTGCGGCGGCATGATCCGGTCGTCGGCTCCGTCGTGGTCCATTTTCCCCATGTCGGCTTCGTGCTGCGCGAACGCGCCGGCGCCTCAGGGTGAGGGAGACGACTGGGCTCCGCCTCGTGCGCGTCCGGCCGACGCTTTTGCCTTGGCGAGCAGGCGCATCAGTTCGCGAACATCCTTCTCGGTCAGGTCGGCGAACATTTCGGCGATCCAGTTCTCGTGGTCCTGCGCCATTTTCCGGAACTCGGCGCGGCCGAGCCTGGTCAGGCGGATGACCTGGACGCGGCGGTCGGTTTCCGAGGTGCGGCGGTCGATATGGCCGGATTCGACCAGGCGCTCGACCAGGCCGGTGACGTTGCCGTTCGACACCATCATCCGCTTGGAGACGTCGGAGAGCGTCATGCCGCCGGGCGCCTTGTCGAGCTGCGCCATCAGGTCGAAGCGCGGCATGGTGACGTGAAAGCGCTCGCGCAGACGGCGGCGGACTTCGCCCTCGATCAGGGTGGCGCAGGTCAAAAGCCGCAGCCAGAGCCGCAGCTCGTTCCCGTGATCCTCGGGAAGCTCGGCGGCTTTCGTCTCGGAATCGAGAATCATGGACGCATCCTACCAGATCGGCGGCGGTCCGGATCGCGCCCCGTTCGGGCCCGGAGGCCGTCGCTCATTCCGCGCCCTGATCGGCACTTGAGATTCCCAGATAGGTTTCGATCACCCGGTCGTTGCGGACAAGCTCCGCCGTCGGTCCCTGCAGCACGAATTCGCCGGTTTCCATGACATAGCCGTAGTCGGCGATGCGCAGCGCGGCGCGGGCGTTCTGCTCGACCAGCAAAATCGAGACCCCGCGCTCGCGCAAGGTGGCGTTCAGGCGGAAGATCTCCTTGATGATCAGCGGCGCGAGCCCGAGGCTTGGCTCGTC
>JBEBWH010000394.1:0-3206 GCA_040392305.1 Bradyrhizobium sp.
CGCTGGTCAATGGCGGCATTCTTATTCCGCCGACCTTCCTGCGCCGCACCGAGGACGAGGCGAAGACGCTCGCCAAGCGGGTGATCCGGCCGGAGACCAGCGACAAGATGCGCTTCCTGATGCGGCTCAACGCCGAGATCGGCACCGCGCGCAAGGCCGACGTGAAGGGCTATTACGTCGGCGGCAAGACCGGCACGTCGGAAAAGGTCATCAACGGCCGTTACGTCAAGAAGAAGGTGCTGAACTCCTTCACCGCGATCCTGCCGTCGGACAATCCGAAATATCAGGTGCTGGTGATGATCGACGAGCCGAAAGGGCTGCCGGAGACGCATGGCTTCATCACCTCGGGCTGGAACGCCGCGCCGACCGCGGGCAAGGTGATCGCGCGCATCGCGCCGCTGCTCGGACTGGAACCGCGGATGGACCTGCCGCCCGCCGATCGCCTTATTCTTGCGGCATCGAGGGATGGGCGGTAGAGCTTTCCCGCTTTCGGGGCGATCGGAAACGAGGCCCTGAAATCGTTGTTTTTATGCGTTTTCCCGACGCGAACCGGTGGTTGCTGCGCCTGAAAACGCCGTCCACGCCTTCGCCGCGACCGGACCTTGTGAGAGCATGAGACTGCGCGATCTGTTCGAGGACGACGGCGTGATGGACGCGCAGGCGGCGGCATTGTCCGTTCGCGGGTTGTCCACCGACAGCCGGAGCGTCAAGCCGGGCGACGTGTTCGTCGCCTTGAACGGCAGCCGGACCGACGGCGCGCGCTTCATCGCGCAGGCGGTCGCCAGCGGCGCGGCGGCGGTGGCGGGCGAACATGCGCCGGCCGATCTCGCGGTGCCATTTGTCGGATTGACCGAGCCACGCCGGGCGCTGGCGCGCGCGGCGGCGCGCCTCTATCCGCGCCAGCCCGAAACCATCGCCGCCGTCACCGGCACCAGCGGCAAGACCTCGGTCGCGGTGTTCACGCGCCAGATCTGGCGGCAGCTCGGCCATGCCGCGGCGAGCCTCGGCACCATCGGCGTGGTCGCGCCGACGCGCAGCGTCTACGGCACGCTGACGACGCCCGACCCGGTCGCGCTGCATCGGACGCTCGACGAACTGGCCGGCGAGGGCGTGACGCATCTGGCGCTGGAGGCGTCCTCGCACGGGCTCGACCAGCATCGTCTCGACGGCGTGCGGATCGCGGTCGGCGGCTTCACCAATCTGTCGCGCGACCACATGGATTACCATCCGACGGTCGAGCACTATCTTGCGACCAAGCTGCGGCTGTTCAGCGATCTCGTCGCGGACGGCGGCACGGCGGTGATCGCCATCGATCATCCGCATGCGAAGACGGTGCTGGACGTCGCGCGCGTGCGCGGACTGCGGTTGTTCACCGTCGGGCGCGAAGGACGCGACATCCGTCTCATCGATGCCGCGATCGACGGTTTCGCCCAGCGCCTCACGCTTGAGCACGACGGCAGAACGCGCAGCCTGCGGCTGCCGCTGGTCGGCGATTTCCAGATCGAGAACGCGCTGGTGGCGGCCGGTTTCGCGCTCGTCACCGGGGCCGCGCCGGATGCGGTGTTCGCCGCGCTGGAGCGGCTCGACGGCGTGCCGGGACGGCTGGAATTGGTCGGCGCGCGGGGCGATGCGCCGGTGTTCGTCGATTACGCGCACAAGCCCGACGCGCTGGAAAAGGCGCTGGCGGCGCTGCGCCCCTACACAAGGCGCAAGCTGGTCGTGGTGTTCGGCGCGGGCGGCGACCGCGACGCCGGCAAGCGGCCCTTGATGGGCGAGATCGCCGCGCGCTGCGCCGATACCGTGATCGTCACCGACGACAATCCGCGCAGTGAAGACCCGGTCAGCATCCGCGCCGCCATCGCCGCCGCCGCGCCCGGCGCGCGCCAGATCGGCGACCGCGGCGAGGCGATCCGTGTCGCGGTCGGCGAATTGCAGGCGGGCGACGTGCTGCTGATCGCTGGCAAGGGACACGAGACGGGGCAGATCGTCGGCGACCGCGTGTTGCCGTTCGACGATCGCGACGCCGCCCGCGCGGCGCTGGAGGCGAGAGGGGCATGACGCAGCCGCTATGGACCGTGACCGACATGGCGCAGGCGATGTGTGCCGCATCCGGCGGCCGTCTGCCGGAGGCCGTCACCGGGCTGTCGATCGACAGCCGCACGGTGCAGCCGGGCGAGGCCTATTTCGCCATCAGGGGTGAGGTGCATGACGGCCACGATTTCGTGGCAGCGGCGCTCGAAGCCGGCGCGGCGCTTGCCGTGGTGGACGCGGCGCATCGCCACGCATGTCCTGCCGATGCGCCGCTTTTGGTCGTGCCCGATGTGCTCGACGGCTTGCGCATGCTGGCGCGCGCAGCCCGCGCGCGGCTTGCCGGGCAGGTCGTCGCCGTCACCGGCTCGGTCGGCAAGACCTCGACCAAGGAAATGTTGCGCCATGTCTTCGCGGCGCAGGGCGCGACGCATGCTTCCGTCGCCTCCTTCAACAATCACTGGGGCGTGCCGCTGTCGCTGGCGCGCTGCCCGCAGGACACGGCCTATGCGGTGTTCGAGATCGGCAGGAACCACGCCGGCGAGATCGAGCCGCTGGTGGAGATGGTGCGGCCGCATGCCGCCATCATCACCACGGTCGAGCCGGTGCATCTGGAAGTCTTCGGCACGGTCGAGGCCATTGCCGACGCCAAGGCGGAAATCTTCGCCGGGCTTGAGCCGGGTGGCGTCGCCATTCTCAACGCCGACAATAGCCAGTTCGCGCGGCTGTGCGAGAAAGCGCGCGCAGCGGACGTCGAGCGGATCGTCACCTTTGGCGCGAGCGAGACGGCCGACGCACGCCTGATCGACGTCGCGTTGCAGGCGGCGAGCTCCGCGGTGCATGCGCGCATTCTCGATCACGACGCGACCTACAAGCTCGGCATGCCCGGCCGCCACATGGCGATGAATTCGCTGGCGGTGCTGGCGACCGTCTCGCTGTTCGGGGCGGATCTGGCGCTCGCCGCGCTGTCGCTGGCGCAACTGGCGCCGCCCGCGGGGCGCGGGGCGCGGCGGCGGCTCGACGTCGGCGGCGGCGGCGCGACGCTGATCGATGAAAGCTACAATGCCAACCCGGCCTCGATGGCGGCGGCGCTGGGTGTGCTCGGCCGGGCCGAACTCGGCGAGCGCGGCCGCCGCATCGCCGTGCTCGGCGCCATGCTCGAACTCGGCCGTGATGGC
>JBEBWH010000395.1:0-3195 GCA_040392305.1 Bradyrhizobium sp.
GAGGCAACGCCATCGTCGCGACCTCGATGGCGGTCGCGCATGCGCATGCGGCGGCTTTGGGCGTGCCGCTGTGGCGGCTGTTGGCCGGCGAGCGCAAGGTACGCATCCCGCTGCCGGAGATCCAGATTTTCGGCGGCGGCGCGCATGCCGGCCGTCGCGTCGATATTCAGGATTTCATGGTGATGTGCCCGCAGGCGACCTCGTTCGCCGAGGCGCTGGACTGGACCTGCGAGGTTTATCTCGCTGCCGGCAGCCTGATGAAGCAGGCGGGGAAATTGCAGGGCGTCGCCGATGAGGGCGGCTACTGGCCGAGTTTCGCCGGCAACGAGGAGGCGCTGGAAACGCTGGTGCGCGCCATCGCGCTCGCGGGCTTCACGCCGGGGCGCGAGGTCGCGATCTCGCTCGATGTCGCGGCCTCCGAATTCGGCCGCGACGGCGTCTATACGCTGGCGCTCGATAACCGCAGGCTCGACACCGCCGGCATGATCGACCTGCTTGGCAAGTGGTGCGAGACCTATCCCATCGTGTCGATCGAGGACCCGGTCGCGGAAGACGACGCGGAGGGCTTTCGCGCCTTCACCGCGCGCTATGGCCATCGCTGCCAGATCATCGGCGACGATTTCTTCGTCACCAATGCCGCGCGCGTCACCGAAGCGGCGGCCTCGCGCGCGGCGACTGCCGTGCTCGTGAAGCCCAATCAGGCCGGCACGCTGACCGAGACCCGGGCCGCGCGCGATGCCGGCCGCGCGGCCGGGTTCGGCACCATCGTCGCGGCGCGCTCGGGCGAGACGGAGGACGTCACCATCGCGCATCTCGCGGTGGGATGGGACGCCGGGCAATTCAAGGTTGGCTCGTTCTCGCGCTCCGAGCGCATGGCGAAATGGAATGAAGTGCTGCGCATCGAGGAAGCGCTGGGGCCGGACGCGCTCTTCGCCGGCGGCGGAGCGCTGGCGTTCGCGGCAACGCGGCAAGGGGGGCATTCATGAAAGCAGTGTTGCATTTCAATGCCGGGCAGCGGCTGCGGGCGCGGGTCACGCAGATCGCCGAGCCGTCCATCGTGGTGGTCGGCGAAGAGGAGGACGAGCGCTTCCTTGAGGAGATGCAGGACACTGAGGTGCTGCTGCATTCGCTGAAGCCCGTCACCGCCGCGATCATCAAGGCCGCGCCGAAGCTGCGGCTGATCCAGAAGATCGGCGTCGGCGTCAACACCATCGACCTCGAAGCGGCGCAGGAAGCGGGCGTGGCCGTCGCCAACATGCCCGGCACCAACACGCAGGCCGTCGCCGAGCATACGCTCGCGCTGATGTTCGCGGTGCTGCGGCGGATCGGTGTGCTCGATGCCGCAACGCGGATGGCGCGCGGCTGGCACGTCGCGCCGGAGGTGCCGGAGTCGAGCGGCGAGATCGCGGGCCGCACCATCGGGCTGGTCGGCTTCGGCGCCATTCCGCAGCGGCTCGCGCCGGTGCTCAAGGCGCTCGGCGCCGAGGTGATCTTCTATAACCGGACGCCGCGCACCGATCCGCATGCGCGCCAGGTCTCGCTCGGCGAACTCCTCAGCACCGCCGATATCGTCTCGCTGCATCTGCCGGCGACGCCGGAGACGCGGCACCTGATCGACGCCGAGGCGCTCGGGCGGATGAAGCAGGGCGCGATCCTCGTCAACACCGCGCGCGGCGAACTGGTGGACGAGACGAGCCTCGCCGCGCGGCTGCGCAGCGGCCATCTCGCGGGCGCGGGTCTCGACGTGTTCGACGGCGAGCCGGTCAACCAGCCGCGCCCCCTGATGTTGTGCTCGACCGCGGTCCTCACCCCGCATATCGCCTGGCTGACGCCGGAGACGATCACCCGAAGCCTCGATGTGATCGTCGAGAACTGCCGCAGGCTCGGCACCGGCGAGTCGCTGCTGCATCAGGTGGTGTGAGGGACGTTTCGAATGACTTTGAAAGACATGTCATTGAGTGATTGAAAGACATGGCATTTGAGTGATTTTCAGCCGCGCCTTCCCCGGTTGCGATGCAACAATTGAGTTGACACGAGCAAGGTGAGTGTTTACTCACGCCCGCCATGAGCACGCTCCGGATCACCAGCAATCTTCGACGGGAACTGATCCTGGCCGCGGCCCGGCGCTGTTTCGCGCGCCATGGATTTGCCGGCACCACGACAAAGAGCGTCGCGGCGGCGGCGTCGATCTCGGAGGGACTGCTCTACAAGCATTTTCCGACCAAGGCGGCGCTTTACGCCGAAATCCTGTCGGAAGCCTGCGAAGCCGATCCCGACCTGATCCGCCTCCTGAAGCTCGAACCCTCGACGGCGACGCTGGTGACGCTGGTGCGGGAGATGGTGGTCCATTTTCTGCGGACGGCGCGCGTGCCCGAGCAGGAAGAGGCCCAGCGGCTCTGCCTGATCACGTCGAGTTATCTCGACGACGGCGAGTTCGCCCGGCTGCTTTACGACAAGATCGCCGATCTGGTGGCGCCGCTGTTCACCGCGTCGCTGGAGCGCGCGATCGAGGCGGGCGACGCGGTCCGGATTCAGGGCGCGCCGCTCAATCTGTTCTGGTTTGCGCATCAGGTCGCGCATATGGTCGCGCTTTCCCTGATTCCGGCGAGCTCCGTTCTGGACTATGGCGGAGAGGCGCAATTGGAGCGGCAACTGTGTGAATTCGTTCTTCGTGGCATCGGGATGCGCGATGCCGCCCTGATGGAACATCTGGATTGCAAGACGCCGTCACAGCTGGCGCCGGTCGGCGCGAAAGAAAGTGCATGACATGACGATATCACCTGTGGACCGCGAAGCGCGGGCAGAGCCCAAGCACGAACCGGCGCCGACCCGGCGGCCGGCCAAAACCGGACGCTGGTTCATCATCGTCGGCATTCTGATGGCGCTGCTGGTCGGCGGCATCTGGGGTTTCAACGCCTTCCGCAATCATATGATCGCGCAGTTCTTCGCCACCAACAAGCCGCCGCCGGTCACGGTCGCGGTGGCCGAGGCCAAGACCGAGGTGCTGCCGAACCTGCTTACGGCGGTCGGCGAGCTTGCCGCGGTGCATCAGGTCAACGTCACCTCCGACGTCAACGGGCGCGTGACCAGGGTGCTGTTCGAGGCCGGCTCGGTGGTGAAGAAGGGCGATCCGCTGGTGCAGCTGTTCGACGAGCCTGACCGCGCCGATCTGGCGAGCTTCAAGGCGCAGGCGCG
>JBEBWH010000396.1:0-3187 GCA_040392305.1 Bradyrhizobium sp.
CTACCCCGCCTTCGCAACTCTCGCCGCCTGGACCGCTTCCCAGATTTTCAGGTTGGTGAGCGGCGTCGGCAGATTGGTGATGCCGAGCCCGCTCAGAGCGTCCATCACGCCGTTGGTGACACAGGGCGGACCGCCGATCGCGCCGGATTCGCCGCAGCCCTTGGCGCCGAGCGGGTTGGTGCGGCACGGTGCTGAATCATCGAGCGAGACGTTCATCGCCGGCAGGTCGCTTGCGCGCGGGATCGCATAGTCCTGATAGGTCGCCGTCAGAAGCTGGCCGTCCGCATCGTAGACGACGCCTTCGAACAACGCCTGTCCCAGCCCTTGCGCGATACCGCCCTGGACCTGTCCTTCGACCAGCATCGGATTGATCGGGACGCCGGCGTCATCGACGGTCGTATAGCGCACCACATGGGTCTCGCCGGTCTCGGGATCGATTTCCACTTCGCAGATATGCGCGCCGTTTGGCCAGCTCGGCGCATCGACCTCGCCTTCGCTATCGACGCTGAGCCTTGAGGCGCCCTCGCGCTTGGCGATCTCGAACAGATTGACGCGGCGATCCGTGCCGGCGACCGTCAGCCAGCCGTCGCTGTATTCGATATCGGCGACGCCCGCTTCCAGCATCTCGGCGGCCTTCTCGCGCGCCTTTTCGATCATGTCCACGCTGGCGACCGCCACCGCCGTTCCACCGACGAACAGCGAGCGCGAACCGACGCTGCCGAAGCCGCGCGCGAGATCGGTGTTGCCCTGTACCACATCGATCTTGTCCATCGGGATGCCGAGCGCGGCTGAGATCATCTGCGTATAGGAGGTCTCCAGCCCCTGCCCCATCGCCTGCGTGGCCGAGTGCAGAATGACACGGCCTTCCGCGGTGGCGTGCAGGCTCACCTTCTCGCGGTGGGTATTGCCGCCGGTCCATTCGATATAGCTCGCAACGCCGCGGCCGTAGAGCATGCCGCGTTTCTCCGCGGCCTTCTTGCGGGCACGGAAGCCATCCCAGTCCGACGCCACCGCGCAGCGGTCGAGCATGTGCCCGAACCGGCCGCTGTCATAGACCTGCCCGACCGCGTTCTTGTATGGCATCTGCTCCGGCCGGATGAAGTTGATCTTGCGTATCTCGCGCGGGTCCATCTTCAACTGGCGCGCCGCCGCATCCATCATACGCTCGACGATGAACACCGCCTCGGGCCGCCCCGCACCGCGATAGGCGCCAAGCGGCGCCGTATGCGTCATCACCGCGCGGATCTCGAAATGCACCAGCGGCAGATCGTAAGTCGCGGTCGCGACGAAGGGGCCAAGCACCAGCGGGATGATAAGCCCTGTCGTGCTGAGATAGGCGCCGGTGCTGCCGACCGAGCGCACGCGATAGGCCAGCACGCGGCCCTTGGCGTCGAGCGCAAACTCGGCCTTGGAGATCAGGCCGCGTCCATGCGTGCCGCCGACGAAATCCTCAGTCCGATCGCCCCGCCAGCGCACCTTGCGGCCGAGCTTGACCGCCGCATAGGCGACGATGCCGTCCTCGGGATAAACGCCGGTCTTGTGCCCGAACCCACCGCCGATATCGCCGACGCGCACCAGCACGCTGTCCGGCGCGCGTCTAAGAACCTCCGCCAGGCTGTCGCGCGTCACCGCGGGCGTCTGCGACTGCACATGCAGGATCAAGCGCTTCGTCCCGGCCTCGATCTCCGCGATCGTGCTGCGCGGCTCCAGGGCGGAGGGCACCAGCCGCTGGCTGACGATATCGTCGAGCGCGACGATATGTTTGGCCTTGGCGAACACCGCATCGACCGCAGCCGCATCGCCATAGCTCATCGCCGCGGCGACGTTGTCCGGCGCATCGGCGTAAACGCGCGGCGCGTCAGGCTCCAGCGCGGCGATCGGATCGGTGACCGCTTCCAGAACATCATAATCGACCATGATGGCCTCGGCGGCCGTCTGCGCCTCGACGCGCGACCTGCCGACGACGGCGGCGACCGGCTCGCCGACGAACCGCACCACCTCATGCGCGAGCAGGCGGCGCGCCGGCACCACCATATCCGTGCCATCGGGCCGCTTGAAGATCGCGCGCGTCTGCAGCGTGCCGATCTGGTCGGCTACGAGATCATCGCCGGTGAAGATGGCAACGACGCCGGGCTCCGCGCGGGCCGCCTCGGTATCGATCGAGAGGATGCGCGCATGCGCGTGCGGCGAACGCAGGAGATAGACCCACAACGCGCCATCCGTCGGCTGATCATCGACGAACCGTCCTTTTCCGGTCAGCAGACGTTGATCTTCGAGGCGCTTGACGGGCTGACGCGCGCCGAAGCGCATGTTGCCGGGCAGAATATTCATGCGTGACGTCCAGAACTGTCGGGGCGAACGGGAAAAGGCCCGTCCTTATAGTGGCTTTGCGCTGTGAGTAAAATCCGCATACGCCGCCACGGACCGCATAGCCGCTATTCCGCCCGGATGCAAAAAGGGACCACCCTGCGGATGATCCCTGATCGTGTTTTTCGATCGGCGCAGCACGGCTGCGCCGATCATTACCCAAGCAAAACTTACTCGGCAGCCTGCGCCACAGGGATGTCCTTCTCCGAAAGCCCGAGCGCCTTGGCAACGCCCTGCGCATAGGCCGGATCGGCGCGATGGAAGTGAGCGAGCTGGCGCTTGACGATCTCCAGCGGCACGCCCTGCATCGCCTCGGCGATATTGTTGAACAGCTGCTGCTTCTGGTCGGCGTTCATCAAGCGGAACAGGTCGCCCGGCTGACGGTAGTCGTCGTTGCCATCGCGATGGTTGTAGCGGTCGGCTGCGCCCGAAATCGCCAGCGGCGGCTCACGGTAGCTCGGATCCTCGGCCGGGCCGTTCATGCTGTTCGGCTCGTAATAGGCATCCGGGTTGGCGAGGCCGGCCAGCTTCATCGGGCCATCGGCGTGATAGGTGTGGACCGGGCAGCGCGGCTTGTTGACCGGGAGCTGGTCGGCATTGACGCCGACGCGATAGCGATGGGCGTCGCCATAGGAGAAGATACGGGCCTGGAGCATCTTGTCCGGCGAATGACCGACACCCGGCACGATGTTGGCGGGGGTCAGCGCCGCCTGCTCGACCTCGGCGAAATAGTTTTCCGGATTGCGGTTGAGCTCAAGCACGCCAACCTCGATCAGCGGATAGTCGCCATGCGGCCAGACCTTGGTGAGGTCGAACGGAT
>JBEBWH010000397.1:0-3175 GCA_040392305.1 Bradyrhizobium sp.
CTGGGGCATCTCGCGCCAGCGCTACTGGGGCTGCCCGATCCCGATCATCCATTGCGAGACCTGCGGCGTCGTGCCGGTCCCGGTCAAGGATCTGCCGGTCCAACTGCCCGACGATATCGAGTTCGACCGCCCCGGCAATCCGCTCGACCGCCATCAAACCTGGAAGCACGTCGCCTGCCCGCAATGCGGCGGCAATGCCCGGCGCGAAACCGACACGATGGACACTTTCGTGGATTCGTCGTGGTACTTCGCGCGCTTCACCGATCCGTGGAATGCCGACGCGCCGACGACGCGTTCGGTCGCCGACCGCATGCTGCCGGTCGACCAGTATATCGGCGGCATCGAGCACGCCATTCTGCATCTGCTCTATTCGCGCTTCTTCACCCGCGCGATGAAAGCCACCGGCCATCTCGATCTCGACGAACCCTTCGCCGGGCTGTTCACGCAAGGCATGGTGGTGCACGAGACCTACCGGACCGCCGACGGCAGCTTCGTCTCGCCCGCCGAAATCCGCATCGACAGCGATGGCGATCATCGCCGCGCCACGCTGCTCGCCACCGGCGAGGACGTGACGATCGGTTCGATCGAGAAGATGTCGAAGTCGAAGCGCAACACGGTCGATCCGGACGACATCATCGCCACCTACGGCGCCGACACCGCGCGCTGGTTCATGCTGTCGGATTCGCCGCCCGACCGCGACGTGATCTGGAGCGAGGAAAGCGTTCAGGGCGCCTCGCGTTTCGTGCAGCGGGTGTGGCGGCTGGTGACGACGGCAACGCCGCATCTGCCGTCGCCGGGGACGGCCATCGATCCGGCGCATGCCGGGGCCAAGGCGTTGCGCGCCGCCGCGCATCAGACGCTGGCGGACGTGTCGAACGCCATCGAGCGGCTGCGCTTCAATACGGCGATCGCCAGGCTCTATTCCTTCGTCGGCGCGCTGCATGAGGTGGTGGACGATCCCAAGAAGCCGCTCGCAACCGATCCGGCGCTCGCCGCGGCCGCGCGGGAGGCATTCGATATTCTCGCCCATCTGATCGCGCCGATGATGCCGCACCTCGCCGAGGAGTGCTGGGCGGCGCTCGGGCACAAGACCCTGATTTCCGAGGCCTCCTGGCCGGACGTCGAGCCTGCGCTGCTGGTTTCCGACACGGTGACGATCCCGGTGCAGATCAACGGCAAAAAGAAGGCCGACGTGACCATCGCCAGGGACGCCAAGACCCCGGAAATTGAGGCTGCCGTTTTGGCGCTCGATGCAGTAAAGTCCGCGCTTGGCGGGAAGCCGCACCGCAAGGTGATCGTCGTGCCGCAAAGGATCGTGAATGTCGTGGCTTGATATGCGGATCGCCGCCCGCCTCGCAGTCGTCGCAGCCCTCGCCGCCGGCCTCGCCGGCTGCTTCACGCCGATGTATGCGCAAAAGCCGGACGGATCGCCGGCGCTGCGCGACAAGCTCGCGGCCGTCGAGGTTCCGCCGCTCAGCGTGCCGAACGCCTCGCGCGAGGCGCGCATCGGCGTGGCCATCCGCAATTCGCTGATGTTCGCCATGTATGGCGGACCGACCGGCGCGCCGCCGACCCACCGCCTGGTGCTGCGGCTGGTCACCAGCCGCACGTCGGTGATGGTCAATCCGGCGACGGCGCTGCCCGATGTCGAGAACTACGGCATCGACGCCAATTACGACCTGATCGACAACGCGACGAACAAGTCGGTGATGCGCGGCACGACCTTCGCCCGCGTCTCGTTCGACAATCCGAGCCAGGAGCAGCGTTTCGCCCGCGTCCGCAGCCTGCGCGACGCCGAGGACCGCGCCGCCAAGCAGATTGCCGACAGCATCACCACCCGACTCGCCGCCTATTTCACCGCCGGCACCTGATCCACGGAGCCGACGGTGGTCGCGCTGCGCGGAAAAGATATCGACACCTACATCGCACGTCCTGATCCGGGCCGGCCGATCGCGCTGATCTACGGCGGCGATACCGGCCTCGTGCGCGAGCGCGCCGATGCGCTGACCGCCACATCGATCGCCGACGTCAGTGATCCGTTCGCGCTGGTGAAGCTCGGCGACGAGGAACTGTCGGGCGACGGTGCGCGCCTTGTCGACGAGGCGATGACCGTGCCGCTGTTCGGCGGCCGCCGCGTGCTGCGCGTGCGCGCCGATCCGCGTCATTTCACGCAGAGCCTGGAAGTCTTGATCGCCGAGCCGCCGCGCGACTGCCTCGTGGTGATCGAGGCCGGCAGCCTGCGGCCCAATGCGGCGCTGCGCAGCCTGTGCGAGAAGGCGAAGACGGCCGTCGTCATCGCCTGCTATCCCGACACCGAGAAGGATCTGGCGCGGCTGATCGAGAGCGAGTTGCGCGACGCGGGCTTACGCATCAGCCGCGATGCCCATGCGACGCTGGTGGCGCTGCTCGGCGGCGACCGCCAGGCCTCGCGCAACGAAATCCGCAAGCTCGCGCTCTATGCCCATGGCAAAGGCGAGGTTACGCTCGACGACGTCATCGCTACCGTGTCGGACGCCTCCGACCTCGCGCTCGACCCGATCGTCGACGCGACTTTTGCCGGTCGCCCGGCCGATCTCGAAATCACCTTCAACAAGGCGATTGCAGCGGGTACCTATCCGGGCGTCATCCTGATGGCGGCGCAGCGGCAGGCCTCGCTGCTGCATCGCGCGGCGCTGATGATCGATGCCGGCACGCCGCCGCACATGGCGCTGGAGCGCGGCATTCCACGGCTGCATTTCTCGCGCAAGGACCTCGTCGGAGCGGCGCTCAACAACACCTCGAGCGCGCGGCTCGCCGACATCATCGTGCAGCTTGGCACGGCGACGCTGGAGACGCGGCAATACGCGACGCTGGCGCCTGCCATCGCGCGGCGGGCGCTGATGGCGATTGCCGTCAATGCACGGCGGCGCGGCTGACGAGGCGACGGCGCGGGTCGTGTACGCCGTTGCGCTGGCCGTAGTCCAGACCGGGTGCTAACGTTTCCCACGGTCCCATCCCTCACCACCGTCACCGGATGAGTGAAGCGCCACCTCACAGGACTTTTGCCCGGCGGTTTGCCGGAGGGGTGATTCGTGTCGGCAGGGCCGTCGTGCTGGCGCTGCTCGTGATCTGGGCCACGCTCGCCATTTACTATTCAAATCTGCCGTGGGGCGGCGCGCGGCTGGGACTGGCGGTG
>JBEBWH010000398.1:0-3158 GCA_040392305.1 Bradyrhizobium sp.
AAACGGCGCAAGGCAGCGAGCGCGTCACCGTCGAACGGTTTTTGGAGATGCGCACCGGCATGGCGCCCGGCTGGCTGCTTCGGCGGGTGATCGTCCCACGCAGGCCCGTATCTTCGGCGCATATCAGGCTCCCGCTGCGCAAGGCCGGAGACTATCCCGTCGCCATCGTCAGCCTGGCCGTGGTGCTGGGCGAGGCCGGTGTGGTTGAAAATGCCCGTATCGCCGTAGGTTCGGTCGAGGCGGTCGCCCGCCGCTGGCCGGGTCTTGAAGTGGCCCTGACCGGCCGGGCGCTCGATCCGCACCGTGCCGCCGAGCAGGCGCAGGACCTGTGCGCGGAGTTTGTGGGCCGCGACGGTATCGATGCGCCGGGCTGGTATCGCCTCAAGGTACTTCCCAGTCTCGTCCGGCGTGCCGTTCAGGCCGCCCAAGAGCCGTTGTGAATTCGGGCCGAGAGGAGATCGAAGCCATGTCGTTGCGCCTCAATATCAATGGGGAAGAACGGTCGTCCACGGCCGATCCGATGACGCCCCTCGTCGACGTGCTGCGGGACGAATTCTTCCTGACCGGCGCGAAAGTCGTGTGCCGCGAGGGCTTTTGCGGTGCCTGCACCGTGCTGGTGGACGGGCGGCCGGTGATGTCGTGCCTCGTGCCGGTCGGGCTGGCCGATGGCCGCGCGGTGAATACCGTCGAGTCGCTCGCGCAGGACAATGTCCTGTCGCCGTTGCAGCAGGCGATGGAAGACCATGACGCGGTGCAGTGCGGCATGTGCTTTCCCGGCATGCTGATAAGCCTGACCAGTTTCCTGGAGCGGGTGCCGAACCCAAGCCGGGAAGAGATCAAGAAAGCCCTCGTCGGAAACATATGCCGCTGCACGGGGTATGAACGCATCGTCGATGCCGCGTTTTCGCTGGCCGCCGCACGGTAGGTTCGCCGGATAGGTTCAAGGAGCTACAGCCATGTCGGATCCGTCCAACGCGACCATGAATTTTCCGAGGCGCGATGCCCGCGACAAGCTGCGCGGGCGCACCCGCTACACTGTCGACCAGGGGCGCCCGGGCATGCTCCATGCCGTGCAGTTGCGCGCCGAGGTGGCGGCGGCGCGGATCGTGCGTATCGACACCACAGTGGCGCGTGCCATGCCGGGCGTGCGGGCCATCGTCACGGCTGAGGATACGCCCGCCCGCCATGGCATCGGTATCGCCGATCATCCGCTGTTTGCGACCGGCTGCATCCGCTACGATGGTGAGCCGATCGCGGCCGTGGCGGCCGAGACCTTCGCGCAGGCCAAGGCGGCCGCAGCGGCGATCATCGTCGAACTGAAACCGCTGCCGCTGGTGGTGACGATGGAGGAAGCGCTGGCGCCCGGCGCCCGCCTCATCCATCCCGACTGGCGCGACTATGACGTGCTGCTGGAAGGCGGCGCCCATGCCGACAACGTCGCCTGGGAAGCAACCGTCGTGCGCGGTGACACCGATGCCGCGTTTGCCCGCGACGATGTCGAAATCGTGGAAAGCAATTTTCGGATAGGCCGGCAAAACCACCTTTCGTTCGAGCCGCGCGCCGTCGTCGCTTCCTACGAGGACGGCCGCTTCCACATCGAGACCTCGACGCAGGTTCCGTGGACGGTGCGCAACGTCACCGCGCGCCTGCTCGGCGTGCCGGGATCGCATGTCCGCGTCACCGTTCCGCCGGTGGGCGGCGGGTTCGGGCTCAAATTCGACTGTTCGCTGGAACCGTTCGCGGCACTACTGGCGCGCGCGAGTGGAAGGCCGGTGAGATTGGTCAATTCACGCGAGGAGGAGATGCTTACCTGCCTTTCCCGCGAGAATGCCGAAATACGCATCCGCTCGGCAGTTACCAGCGAGGGCGAGATCGTCGGGCGCGAGGCCGTTGTCCTGATGGATTGCGGCGCCTATGGCGGCGAGCAGATATTTCTGACCACGATGACCGCCCATACGCTGGGCGGCAATTACAAGCTTGGGTCCGTGAAGATATCGACGCGGGCCATCTACACCAACACCGCGCCCAACGGCGCGTTTCGTGCCTGCAACGGCGTCTACAACACCTTCGCGCTGGAGCGGCATACGGACGAGATTTGCCAGGCCATCGGCATGGACCAGCTGGAGTTTCGCCGCCGAAACGTTCTGGGCGACCACGACATCGGCGCGACGGGGCAGGTCTTCGAAGGCGACGTGCTGAAGCCGATGCTCGAGCGCATGGCAGTGTTGCGCGACGCGACGCCATCGAAAGAACATCTGGCGGGCGGGCGGCTTTACGGCCGCGCGACGACGGTCGGCACCTGGTTCATCTTCGTCGGGCCCTCGGCGGCGACGGTCAACCTGAACCCGGACGGCAGCGCCACGCTGGTGACCTCGGGCGTAGAGATTGGCTCGGGCTCGATGATGCAGTCGCTTCCCCAGATCGTCGCCAATGCGCTCGGCCTGCGGCCAGACGACGTCGTGGTGCGTGCGGCTGATACCGATGCGGGCGGTTTTGATCTTGGGGTCGGCGGCGGCAGAACCACGGTCTCGCTGGGTGCCGCAAGCCTAGCGGCTTCGGTCGAAGTGCGCAAAAAGCTGCTTCATCTGGCTTCCGACATGCTGGAAACGGCACCTGAGGACCTGGTGCTGGCCGATGGGCGCGTCGAGATCGTCGGCATCAAGGGCTCGGGAACGACCATCGCCAAGGTTGCGGAGCACGCGCAGTGGACGACCGGTCCGATCTCGGGCGCGGGCGCATTTACCGCACCGGGCGTCGGCGCGATGCCCGGATGCGCGGCCGGCCACTTCATCGACGCCATCGATATCCCGGTCTTCGCCGTGCATGAATGCGAGGTCGCCGTCGATCCCGATACCGGTCATGTCGAGGTGCTGAGCTACAAGGTCGTGCAGGATGTGGGGCGTGCCCTCAATCCACGCGCCATATTTGGGCAGATCCAGGGCGGTGTCGTGCAGGGCCTCGGCTATGCCCTGCATGAGGAGATCACCATCGGCGAGAATGGCCGCATCCAACAGGCCGGCCTCGAGACGTATCGCGTGCCGCTGGCGCAGGATGTCGTGCCGGTCGAGATCGATCTCTACGAAGGCGCGCCTTCGATCGGCCCGCTCGGCACCAAGGGCGCTGGCGAGGTTCCGATCCTCAACGTGCCGGCGGTCATT
>JBEBWH010000399.1:0-3157 GCA_040392305.1 Bradyrhizobium sp.
CTGTCGCGCGCGGCGCTGGTGAAGGACGAGCGCAATCTCGACAAGTTCGACCGCGTGTTCGGCTCGGTTTTCAAGGGGCTGGAAAACCTGCTCGACGCCATGGAGAAGGCCGATATTCCGGCCGAGTGGCTGAAGAAGCTCGCCGAGAAATATCTCACCGAGGACGAGAAGAAGGAAATCGAGGCCATGGGCTGGGACAAGCTCATGGAAACGCTGCGCAAGCGTCTGGAGGAGCAGAAGAAGCGCCATCAGGGCGGCTCGAAGTGGATCGGCACCGCCGGGACGTCACCGTTCGGCGCCTATGGCTACAATCCGGAAGGCATTCGCATCGGGCAGGACGGCAATCGCAATTTCCGCGCGGTGAAGGTGTGGGACAAGCGCGAGTTCAAGGATCTCGACGGCAATGTCGAGCTTGGCATCCGCAACATCAAGGTCGCGCTGCGGCGCTTGCGCAAATTCGCCCGCACCGGCGCGCCCGACGAGCTCGATCTCGACACCACGATCCGCGAGAGCGCCAATCATGGCTATATCGACGTGCATATGCGCCCCGAGCGGCGCAATGCCGTGAAGGTGCTGGTGTTCTTCGATATCGGCGGCTCAATGGATTCGCATGTGGCGCAGGTCGAGGAGCTGTTTTCCGCCGCCAAGACCGAATTCAAGCACATGGAGTATTTTTACTTCCATAACTGCCTGTATGAGGGCGTGTGGAAGGAGAACCGCCGCCGCTTCACCGATCGCACCCCGACCTGGGACGTGCTGCATAAATATCCGCACGACTACAAGGTCATCTTTGTCGGCGATGCCTCGATGTCGCCCTATGAAATCGTCGTGCCGGGCGGTTCGGTCGAGCACATCAACGAAGAGGCGGGCGCGGTATGGCTCGAGCGCGTGACGCGCACCTATCCGCATGCGGTATGGCTCAATCCGGTGCCGCAGAAGCACTGGGACTACTCGGAATCCAACATCCTCATCCGCAAGATCTTCTCCAATCGCATGTATCCGCTCACACTCGAAGGGCTGGAGAATGCGATGAAGGAACTCGTGCGCTAGCAACCATCAATCGTCAGGAGCGAGGGAATGACCCAGACCATCACGCGTGGCTACAAGGCGCTGCTTGAGGAGGCCAATCGCCAGATCGAGACGATGAGCGTGGCGGACGCCAAGGCTGCGGTCGAACGCGGCGAGGCGGTGATCGTCGACCTGCGCGACCCGCGCGAGATCGAGCGTGAGGGCCGCATTCCGGGGACGTTCTCTTGTCCGCGCGGCATGCTCGAATTCTGGATCGACCCGGACAGCCCTTATGCCAAGCCTGTTTTTCAGGAGAACAAGAAATTCATCTTCCATTGCGCGAGCGGCTGGCGCTCGGCGCTGGCGGCCAAGACCGCGCAGGACATGGGGCTGAAGCCGGTCGCCCATCTCGGCGGCGGCTTCACGGCGTGGCGCGACGCCGGCGAGGCGGTGGAGAAGGTCGAGCCGAAGAACAGGTAAACTCCCGGTCGTTCTGTCATGCCCGGCCATAGCAGTCGCAGACTGCGTAAACTTGTCTGCGGTGCCGGGCATTTACGTCTTAACGACCCCTCCCTTTATCGCTCCCCTGTAAGGGGAGGGTAGGGTGGGGGTCGGATGGCCGGGATAAACCCGGCCCTGACGAGGTTTTGGAGAGCGTGCATGACTTCTTCTGACGATCCTCTTGTCTCGACCGAATGGCTTGCGGCGCATCTCGGCGACGCCGGCGTGCGCGTGCTCGATGCATCGTTCAAGCTGCCGGGAATGACGCCGCTGCCGCGCGACGATTACCGCGCCGCGCACATCCCCGGTGCGGCGTTCTTCGATGTCGACGCCATCGCCGATCAAGCCAGCGACCTGCCGCATATGTATCCGGATGCGGCGCAGTTCGGCCGCGACGTCGCCGCGCTCGGCGTCTCGAACGGCGATCTGGTCGTGCTTTACGATTCCGGCTCGTGGATGGCGGCGCCGCGGGCATGGTGGATGTTTCTGGCGTTCGGCCACGACAATGTCCGCGTGCTCGATGGCGGATTGAAGAAATGGCGCGCCGAGGGTCGCCCGGTCGAGGCGGGTGAGGCGAAGCCTGCGCCGGGGCGGTTTAACGCGACGTTCGATCCCGCCTTCGTGCGCAGCCGTCGCGATCTTGAAGACAATCTGGCGACGGGTACCGAGCAGGTCATCGATGCGCGCAGCCGCGAGCGGTTCGAGGGCACGGTCGCCGAGCCACGTCCCGGCCTGCGCGCCGGTCATATTCCCGGCAGCCGCAACGTGCCCTACGGCGCTCTCATCGATGCCGGTACGGCGACAATGAAATCGCCCGCCGAATTGCGCGCGGCGTTCGAGGCCGCCGGCGTCGCGCTTGATCGGCCGCTGGTGACGAGCTGCGGCTCCGGTGTTTCGGCTGGCGTGTTGACGCTTGCGCTCTACCGGCTCGGCATACGCGGATCGGCGCTCTATGATGGCTCGTGGGCCGAGTGGGGGTTGCCCGACGGGCCGCCGCTGGCGACCGGTCCGGCCTGATGCGGTAAAGCGCTTTGGCGCGTCAGTTGCCGAACAGCGACGGGAACAGATAGGCGGGCTGCTGCTGGGGCTGCTGCGGCGCGCGCGTCCGCATCGCAGCCTGACGGCGTTGGGCCACCTGCATTTCGCGCGTCCGCCTGGCGCTGGCGAGAGCTTGACGTGCCGCGCGGGTCATGGCGGGGCGTGGCCGTGGCAGCGGCGGATGAGCGATCGGCTCGGTCGCGAATTCTTCGTCCAGGGCGGCGGTCGTCTCGGCGGGTGACGGTTCGGCCGATGCGGGTGCCGCGTCCGCGGTCGTTTCGGTATCCTGCGTCGGGGGCGGTGCCGGCGGCGCTACGGCGACCGTCTGCTGCGGAGCCAAGGTCTCGTCGTCCGCGGCCGGGGTCGCGGCGGCGCGAGGCTCGGGTTCGATCGCCTCGGTGGCGAGCGGCTCGGGCTCCGGAACGACTGCGGCGGGAGGCGGGGGCGCGTCCGGCGCGGCTGCTTGCGGCGGGGCCGATGCGAGCGCCGTCAGAACGTCCGCCGTCGCGTCGCGTTCGACCGGGGCCGGCGCGGGCGGGAAGAGCGCGGCGATAGCCTGCTCGTCGGATGCCGGCGGTTGCGCCACCGGAGCAGGCGTCGCCTGCGATGA
>JBEBWH010000400.1:0-3152 GCA_040392305.1 Bradyrhizobium sp.
TCACCCTTGTCGGATCGCTGCTGGTCATCGCGCTGACGATCATTGCCCTGCTGCTGGTGCACCGCTCCACCCGCGTCCGGGACAAGGCCGAGCACCAGCTTCGCGATAGCAATCTCATTCTTGAAGCGAGCGTCGCCGAGCGCACCACCGACCTGCGCGAGGCCAACGACGAACTCCAGCGCTACGCTTACATCGTCAGCCATGATCTGCGCGCACCGCTCGTCAATATCATGGGCTTCACCAGCGAACTGGAAACGCTGCATGCGGATATCTTCAACCGTTTGGCCGCGCTCGGAAGCGCCTCGCACGCGGCGGAGGACAACGCCGAGCCCGAGCTATCGGACGCCGACCGCGACTTGTCGGAAAGCTATGTCGAGGCGCTGGATTTCATCAAATCGTCCGTCGAAAAGATGGATCGGCTGATCGGCGCGATCCTCAAACTGTCGCGCGAGGGCCGGCGTGAATTTCACCCTGTCGCGATCGATGTCACCGCCCTGGTCGAGGGCATCGTCACCACCATGGCGCATCAGGCGCAGGAGGCAGAGGCGGAAATCGATATCGATCCGCTGCCCACGATCGTCAGCGACCGTCTGGCTCTGGAGCAGATATTTTCCAATCTCATCGACAACGCCCTGAAATACCTCAAGCCGGGCGTACCCGGCCGCATCAGCGTGCACGGCAAGCGCAAGCTCGGCTTTGTGGTCTACCAGATCACCGACAACGGCCGGGGCATCGACCCCAAGGACCATCAGCGCGTTTTCGATCTGTTCCGCCGAGCCGGAGTGCAGGACAGGCCGGGCCAAGGCATCGGCCTCGCCCATGTCCGGGCGCTGGTGCGGCGGATGGGGGGTAATCTGTCGCTTAGCTCCCAGCTTGGCGAAGGCAGCACCTTCACGATTACCTTGCCCGCCGAGTGGGCTATAAAGGATGCAGGATAAAATCATGAGCACACCCGTCAAAATCGTCATGATCGAGGATGACGAAGGCCATGCCCGGCTGATCGAGCGCAATATCCGCCGCTCCGGGGTCAATAACGAGATCGTCCCCTTCACCAACGGCACCGATGCTCTCGACTATCTGTTCGGCGCGGACGGCACCGCCCGCGACCACCGTGAGGAGGCGCATCTGATCCTGCTTGATCTCAATCTTCCCGACATGACCGGGATCGATATCCTCAAGCGTGTGAAAGCCAATCCCGTGCTGAAATTCGCGCCGGTCGTGGTGCTCACCACCACGGACGACGCCCAGGAAATCAAGCACTGCTACGAACTGGGGTGCAGCGTCTACATCGTGAAGCCGGTCAACTACGACAGCTTCGCGAATGCCATTCGCCAGCTCGGACTGTTCTTTTCCGTCATTCAGGTGCCGCAAGCGACGACATGACCGCCAGCCAACCAACCTTGCTCTATATCGACGACGATCCGGCGCTCGCACGCCTGGTCGAAATCGGCCTGAAGCGGCAGGGCTTCTGCATCGAACACGCCAGCGACGGCGCGAGCGGTGTCGCGCGCATCCAGCAGGGCGGCATCGACGCCGTGGTGCTCGACCAGTACATGCCCGGCCTCGACGGGCTCGAAACGCTTGAGCGCATCCAGTCATTGCCCGGCGCGCCGCCCGTGGTGTTCGTGACCGCCTCCCAGGACAGCCGCATCGCCGTCGCGGCGTTGAAAGCCGGCGCCGCGGACTATCTCGTCAAGGACACGCACGGCGACTTCGTCGCCCTGCTCCATGTCGCCGTGACCACCGCAATCGATCAGGCGATGGTCCGAAAAGCCCGCGACGACGCCGAAGCCGAGGTCCACGCCTCGCGCGACCGCTACGCCGCGCTCGCCGCCGAGCGCGAGATGCTGCTACGCGAGGTCAATCATCGCGTCGGCAACAGTTTGCAGATCATCGCCTCGCTGCTCCATCTCCAGGCGGCATCGAGCCTGGACGACGACGTCAAGGCGGCGCTCACCAACGCGATGGGCCGCGTCGCTGCGGTCGCGCAGGTGCATCGCCGCCTTTACACGTCCCATGACCTCAAGAGCGTCATGCTCAACCAGTATCTGGAGTCGTTGCTCGAAGACCTGCGGCGTTCGGCGGAAGGCAACCGCATGTCGCGCCTGACCCTGAAGGCCGAGCCGGTCGAAACCAATCCGGACCGGGCCGTCGCCATCGGCATCATCGTCAACGAACTGGTGATGAACGCGGTCAAATACGCCTACCCCGACGAACCCGGCCCCATCCACGTTGCCCTGGTCTCGATCGACGATCAGCTTGAGCTCAGCATCACCGACGACGGCGTCGGCTTTCAGGCCAAGCCCGACGCCCGCTCCACCGGCATGGGGCAGCGCATCGTGGCGGCGATGGCGGCCAAGCTCAACGCGACCGTCGAGCGAGATCCCTCGCATGACGGCACGCGGATGGTGGTGCGCATGGCGCGCTCTCCCGAGCCCGCGGCGAAAACCGCCTGATGCCCGGCGCCGAATTGCGCTATAGTTGGTGATGTCCTCGCGCAACGCCGGATCACCCGAGATCACACCGGATGTGCTGCTCCGCGCATATGCCTGCGGCATCTTCCCAATGGCGGAAAGCGCCGATGATCCGTCGCTGTTCTGGGTCGAGCCGGAGCGGCGCGGCATCATTCCGCTGGATGGATTCCACATCTCGGCACGGCTCGCCCGCACTGTCCGCAGCGATGTGTTTACGGTCACGGCCAATCGCGCCTTCAAGGCGGTGATGGCCGGCTGCGCCGCCCCGCAGCCTGGCCGCGACAACACCTGGATCAACGCCCGCATCCGCGAACTTTACACGGCGCTGCATGAGCACGGCCATTGCCACAGCATCGAAGTCTGGCTCGATGGCGAACTCGCCGGCGGCCTCTATGGCGTCAGCCTCGGCCGTGCGTTTTTCGGCGAGAGCATGTTTCACCACGCGCGCGATGCCTCGAAGGTGGCGCTGGTGCATCTCGTGGCCCGCCTGATCGCCGGAAATTTTGCGCTGCTCGATACGCAGTTCGTCACCGATCACCTGCGCCAGTTCGGCGCGGTGGAAGTCCCGCGACGACGATACCTCGCTTTGCTCGATCAGGCCTTGGGAGCGAACGCCGACATGGCGCCGCTCTGCGATCAACGGCCGCTGAGCGGCACATCCGCGCTCGACATCATCGC
>JBEBWH010000401.1:0-3145 GCA_040392305.1 Bradyrhizobium sp.
CGCCGCTGACCTCGACATCACAGCGCGCGCCTTCCTCAGTCGCTAGCGCAAGAAAATCGATATCGTCGGTATCGATATCGAGCGCCTCGACATGGTCGAGACGGCTTGCCAGCAGGATCTCCTCGACCAGTTCGTCGAGTTCAGTGAGGTTGCGCGCGATCTCACGGCTTCGCTCCCGACTGGGCGCTGCCTCGTGCAGTTCGCTTGCCATGCGCAGGCGTGCAAGCGGTGAGCGCAGCTCGTGACTGGCATTGGCGAGCAAAGAGCGGTGGGCGGCGACAAGCTCCTCGATCCGCTCGGCCGCGTTATTGAAGCTGGCGGCGACCGCTGCCACCTCATCCTTACCCTCGACCGGAACACGCAGGGCTAGATCGCCGCCGCCCCATGTCTCTACCCCACGCCGCAGACGCTCCAGCCGGCCGGTCAGATGCCGCACAACGGGCCAGGCGACCGCACCGATGGCGGCGGCGATCAGTGCCAGCCCCAGAAGGGGCCGGGCGCGGGGTGGCCCGAAAGAGCCGCTGTCAAAGCGGGTGACGACCATTCGCCCGTCCGCAAGGCGCGCCGAGAGGATACGGCGATCTTCCCTGTTCCGGATAACTTCTCTCTCACCCGGCGCAGGGAAAGCGACAGGATTTCCGACGCTCGCGACCGGTTCGCCATCGGGGTCGAAGACCGTGATGTCAGCCTCAAGAGCTGCGCCAAGGCGTGTCAGGACGATTTGCGTTTCTTCGATGTCGGCCTCGGCCGAAAACATCGCCGCGATGAAGGCGTCGCGCCGCGCCATCCAGCCGCGGTCATCCTCCCCGCGCGACAGCCACACAAGCGTTGCGGCCGCCAGCGCCACTACAACAAGGCTTGCCAGAAGCGTCAGATAGATTTTCAGGAAAAGGCTGCTGCGCATGATAGCCCTAACCTTCCTCGTCCTGGCGGCGGGCAAAGACATAGCCCGCACCGCGCACCGTAATGATGCGCCGGGGCCGCTTCGGGTCGTCTTCGATTGCCGCGCGGATGCGCGAGATGTGGACATCGATGGAGCGATCGAATGCATCAGAGCCTTCGCCGCCGAGTCTGTCCATCAGCTGCTCGCGCGACATCGTGCGTCCGGCATTCTCGGCAAGCGCCACCAGCATGTCGAACTGGTGGCCCGTCATCACGCATTCGCGGCCGTCCACTCTGGCAACGCGTGAAGCGGGATCGATTTCCAGCCGCCCGAAGCGCATGATGTGGTCGCTCCTGCCGCTGGTGAGGCTGCGTAATATGGCGCGAAGGCGTGCCAGCAGCTCGCGCGGGTTGAAGGGCTTGGGCAGGTAGTCGTCGACCCCAAGCTCCAGACCGACGATGCGGTCCGTCTCCTCGCCCTTGGCCGTCAGCATCAGGATTGGTACATCCGAGGTCGCACGGATGCGGCGGCAGGCCTCGAAGCCGTCAAGGTCAGGCAGCATCACGTCGAGGATCACGGCGTCCGGCGGATTGCGCCGGATGTCATCGAGTCCAGCCAGCGCGGAAGCGGCCGTGCGTGTCGCATAGCCACTTCCGGAAAGATAGTCGCCCAGCATGGCGGAAAGCCGCGTGTCGTCGTCGACGATAAGGATCTGTTCGGCCATGCCTCGCCCCGTTGATGTCAGTTACGCGATCCTATCACCGACGCCAGCCCCGGCGCTCCTTCATTTGCTCGGCCAGTTTGGCGCGCTGCTCCGGGATCAGAACCTCGGCGGCATCGAGGGCGGCCGCGGTCATCTTTTTCGATGCCTCATCGATGGCGGCGATGCGCTCGGCCCGCAGCGCCTCAGCGGCGGCGCGGTCGATCGTGGGAGCTGTCATCAGTTCCATCACCTCGCCGCGCGTCTCGCGGAACTCACGCATCATCGGCCGCAATTCGGCGCGAGTGCCGTCGATAATTGTCCAGATCCGCTCTTCCTGCTCGTCGGTTGCGTCCACCGAACCCAGCATCCGCTCGATCCCGCGTCCGGCGAAATGACCGCCATGCTTCATGCCGGCCTCCATCATATGAGGACCCATGCCGCCGCCGCCCATCGCGCCAGCCGCGCCGATTCCTGCGATCGCCAGAACGGCGACACCGCCGGCGACGATCCATCTTGAACGGCGCTTGCTCCCGGTGGAGGAGGCGGTGTTGACAGTGATGTCCTGTCTGTCCTGTTCCATGATAAAATTCCTTCTTCATGCGGCCTGGTTGCCGCGATGGAGCCGGAATGGATGAGGACTGTTTCTGCTATTACAGACAATTGTGAAGATATGTGAAGATCGGAGATCTGCTTGCTCTTCTCGTTCAGTCTGGTGATGTAGCGATAGCACTCTTTGCTGGTATCAAGCATGCGACAGGCCAGCGCAGCGCCAGGATGACGTCGCTACTTTTCTCAAAAACTCACTTCAAAGTCGCACTTCAAATTAGCACCCACCCTGCTACACTAGAAAGTCGCATAAGTTATCTTATGGAACTTGAAGGCTGATGTAATTATCGGCGCGTGCGACTACAGGCGATCCCGAGGCGGAATGGCCGCACATGCACAGCGCGGCCGCCGCCGTCGCTACTCATAATCATCCATCCGGGAGCCCGGAACCTTCCACCGCTGATTGCGCCGTCACCGTCCAGCTCAAGCAGGCGCTCCCTCTGATCGATGTTCAACTCCTGGACCACTTTGTGGTCAGCCCCGAAGGGGTCACGTCGATGGCCATGCGCGGTTGGGTTCAACCCAGCCGCTTTTCATGGCCCCGCCTGCGGAAATTACTACCGGCGACGTTCGTCCATAGCCTGCAGCTCTGCAGCACTCATTACCGATCCACCCCACTTGTAAGGCCCGTTACACCCTGCCGGAATTGCTAAGGCAAGGCGTTCCGGATCTGGCAACGCGTCGTTGGCAACTCCGCTCATCCCGATTTCGTCGCCCACCAGAACGCTCTTTCCAGTCGCGCCCTCGGTGACCTGCAGTTGTCCATTATCAGCCCATGAAATCTCACTACCGTGGGGCCAGACCACGAAGGCATCGCCATGGTGCAGACAACCAGGCGCATCGACCATCAACTGCCCACGGCCCAGATTCCCCAGAAATGCCTCTTGAGGTTCCTTGGCGGTCACCAGCACCGGCAAGCCCTCGCCGGCATCGGTTTCAGCCGTGCCAGTGCA
>JBEBWH010000402.1:0-3136 GCA_040392305.1 Bradyrhizobium sp.
TCTTGCGCATGACATTGCCGCGATGCAGCTTGACCGTCACCTCGCTGATGCCGAGATCGAAAGCGATCTGCTTGTTGAGCCGCCCGCGCGCAACCTCGCGCAGAACCTCGCGCTCGCGCGGCGTCAACGTCTCCAGGCGTTCGACATTGCGCTTCACGATCGCCGCTTCCCGGCGGCGGGCGGCATCCGTCGCGATGCCGGAAATCACGGCGTCCAGAAGCGTCTGGTCGCGTACGGGCTTGGTGAGGAAGTCAACCGCGCCGGCTTTCATCGCCTCTACGGTCATGGGGATGTCGCCATGGCCCGTCAGGAAGATGATCGGCTTGGGATTTCCCGCCTCACTCAGGCGACGCTGGAGATCGAGGCCGCTCGATCCGGGCATCCGGACATCGAGGATCAGGCATCCGGGCCTGTCCAGGACTGCAGCGTCGAGCAGGTCTCCGGTAGATGCAAATGAGACCGGCTGAAATCCCGCGGACTCGATCAATTCGGACAGAGCTTCCCGTACCGACATGTCGTCATCGACGATGATAACGACCGGCTGCTCCGCCTCATTCGTCTTTCGCGAAGACAATGGCGCGGAGCGGTGTAAGAGCGGTTGATCAACTCGCATGGCCATCCTCCTATTTGCCTAAAGCGTCGCCGATGGCAGAAAGCAATGCCTGGCCATCGAAGGGTTTGCAGAATAAGTCGCGTATGTCCTGGGTGCGGTGCTGCTCGGCGATCTCGTGGCGTCCCGTGATCAGGAATACGGGCAATTCCGGACGCGCCTTCTTTACCAGGTCGCGGAGTTCAAAGCCGTCCATGCCGGGCATGCCGATATCGGTAATGAGAAGATCCACGTCGGACACTCCCTGGGCGAGGAGCGATCCCGCCGACGGGAAACAGCGCGGCGCGTAGCCCGCGGACTCCAGAAGGTCGTCCAGCGATTCAAGGAGCCTTGGATCGTCGTCTACGACCGCCACGACTGGCCTGTTGGTCTTCACGATCAATTCTCTCCCGCTCGTCGCGAATGGGTGACGGGAACGTCCAGCCTTTCCGCTATACGTACGAGATCGGCGAGTGAGGCCGCCATCATCTTCTGCATGACGTTCCGGCGATGTATTTGCAGCGTGACTTCGCTGATGCCGAGTTCGGCGGCGGCCTGCTTGTTGAGAAGGCCGCTCACCACGAGCGGTAACACGTCGCGTTCGCGTGGCGTCAGATCGCGGTAGCGTTGCTTCAGCACTGCGAGTTCAGCCCGCTCCGATCTGATCCGCACATCCTGGGAAATCGCTGCGTCGATCGTCGCCATAAGGTTCGCATCGCTGAATGGCTTGGTCAGAAAGTCCAACGCACCATGTTTGATCGCGCGTACGGATGACGGAATATCGCCATGCCCGGTAATGAATATGATCGGCGGATGATCCCCTTGGGCGATCTGCTTCTGCAGGTCGAGGCCGTTGATGTCGGGCAATTCGACATCGAGGATGAGGCAAGCCGGAGCGTCGGGCTTCTGCGCGTCCATGTACTCGCCCGCGGACCCGAACGCGAGGGCTCGCATCCCGTGCGAGGCGATGAGTTCGCTGAGCGCTTCCCGGACGCGCGCATCGTCATCTACAATGTAAACAATACGATCATTCGTCGTCATGGGGCGGCTTTCACCTCAGCTGGCAACGACACCCCGGCCGTGCACACGTCATCGGTCTGGTGCCGAATGGGTCATATTAGCGGGCGGTTTCCCGGCCGTATCTCATGGAAATCCATGTATTGCCCGTCCGCTAGGGCGGCTGGAAAACATCATGTTCCATCGGTCGCGGCCACCGGAAGGGTGAAGCCGACTGTCGCCCCGCCGGTCTCGTTATTGGCCACCCAAAGGCGGCCGCCATGGGATTCGATGATCGAGCGGCAAATGACGAGGCCCATGCCCATCCCGTGCTGCTTGGTCGTGAAGAACGGATCGAAGGCGCGGTCGGAATCCATGAACCCCGTTCCTGCGTCCCGCACCTCGACCCGGATCGCGTCGGAGCCTTCGCGTCCTGAAGTGATCTGAAGCGTCCGTGCGCGGTCGAACACGGTGTCCATCGCGTCGATCCCGTTCCGGATCAGGTTCACGATCACCTGCTGCATTTGAACACCATCGAGCATGATCGCGGGCAGGTCCGGCGCGAGACCGGTCTCGATGCGGACGTCTTTCGCCGCGAGCTGATCGGCCATCAGACGGCACACCTCACCGACGAGGTTGTTGATGTCTTCAGGCAGCTTGGCCTGAGGCGCGTGTCGGAAGAGCGCGCGAATGCGACTGATCACATCCGCTGCCGAGTTGGCGTCGCGAATGATGCGCTCGGCCGTTACCTTTGCGCGCTCCAGGTTCGCAGGTTCGGTCGACAGCCAACGGTGGCAGGCATGAGAGTTGGCGACAATGGCTGCGAGCGGTTGGTTCACTTCGTGGGCGATCGAGGCCGAAAGTTCGGCCATGCTCGCCGCCTGGCTCGCGCGTGCGAGGTTCTCCTGCGCTATGCGCAGCTCTTCCTGAGCCTTGACCTCCCTGTCGATGTCCAGACAGGTGACGTTCCACTGCACAATCGCGCCGTCCGTATTGCGCATCGGCGCGGCGCGTGTGTCTACCCAGCGGTACTCGCCATCGAAACGCCGCAGGCGGTGCTTCCGTGCATACGGCTCCCCGGTGGCGAGTGAATGGGCGTAATGTTTTTTGACGCCCTCCACGTCGTCGGGATGAACGCCTGAATCGAGCGTGCCCGACAAACGGGATTTACCTGTCGCCTGCAAACTCTCGAGTCCATATCCGAGGAACTCGCTGAGTTGCCGGCTGCGATATATCGGCTCCCCGTCCGGTCCGGCGCAGTCGATCATGATGGGCAGGGTTTCAACGAGTTGAAAGAGCGAGCGCTCTCTTTCATGCAAGGCCTGCTGTGTCCGCATCTCCTCATCGATGTCGATGGAGATTGCGTACCACTGCACGATCGCGCCGCTTGTATCGCGCAACGGCTCGGCGCGACCATCGACCCAACGATAGACGCCATCGGCCCGGCGCAAGCGATACTTCATGGAATAGGGTTCGCCGGTCGCGATGGAGTGGCGAACCGCCTCTATCAGGCCGGCAGCATCGTCGGGATGGACAAGAGCCTTTACTACC
>JBEBWH010000403.1:0-3121 GCA_040392305.1 Bradyrhizobium sp.
TGTTCGGCGACAAGATCACCACCGACCACATCTCGCCGGCCGGCTCGATCAAGCTGACCTCGCCCGCCGGAAAGTATCTGACCGACCACCAGGTGCGGCCGGCCGACTTCAACCAGTACGGCACGCGGCGCGGCAATCACGAAGTGATGATGCGCGGCACCTTCGCCAATATCCGCATCAAGAATCACATGCTCAAGGGCGCCGACGGCAACATCCCCGAGGGCGGCCTGACGCGGCATTGGCCCGACGGCGACGAGATGACGATCTACGACGCCGCGATGAAGTACAAAGAGGAGAACGTGCCGCTCGTCGTGTTCGCAGGCGCCGAATACGGCAACGGTTCGTCGCGCGACTGGGCCGCGAAGGGCACGCTGCTGCTCGGCGTTCGCGCCGTGATCTGCCAGAGCTTCGAGCGCATCCACCGCTCGAATCTGGTCGGCATGGGCGTGCTGCCGCTCACCTTCGAGGAGGGCACGTCGTGGTCGTCGCTTGGGCTGAAGGGCGACGAGCAGGTGACGATCCCCGGCCTTGAGGGCGACCTCAAGCCGCGCCAGAAGCTGGTTGCGGAGATCGTCTCGTCCAACGGCGCGCGCAAGCAGGTTCCGCTGCTGTGCCGTATCGATACGCTCGACGAGCTCGAATATTACCGGAATGGCGGCATCCTGCATTACGTGCTGCGGCGTCTCGCAGCGTAATGGGGCGATGGGTTTCACCGTGAATTGAGTGGAGGGTGAACAGAAGGCGGCCTATGAAATGGCCGCCTTCTGGTATTTTTGTATGTCGAATGGCCGAGGGAGCATCGGGTTTGTTTGGGCTCGCATCCATCTCCGCAGCGCCGCCGCGCATCGGCGCATCATGATGAGGCACCGTCCCGGACAATGGCGGCGATGGTGCGGCCTTCTCGGAGCGATGGTGCTGGCGGCCGGCGCAGTTCCGGCAAAGGCCGATCCGCGCGCCGTCGTAGAACTGTTCACCTCGCAAGGGTGTTCGTCATGCCCGCCCGCCGACCGGCTGCTCGGCGAACTGGCGCGCGACCCCTCGATCATCGCGCTCAGCCTGCCGGTGGACTACTGGGATTATCTCGGCTGGAAGGATACGCTCGCCGATCCGCGCTTCAGCGCGCGGCAGAAGGCGTATTCGCGGATGCGGCGCGACCGCGAGGTCTATACGCCGCAGGTGATCGTCAACGGCGTCGTTCATGTGAACGGCAACGATCGCGGCGCCATCGAAAGGGCGGCGGAAAGCACGCGCCGCTCTCGCAGCGTGATGAGCGTGCCGGTGGTGCTGACCTTGTCCGGGCGGCATCTCAATGTCGCCGTGGCGGCGTCGGCTTCGCCCGTCGCCGGTAGCGGCGAGATCTGGATCTGCGCGGTGTCGCGCACCGTGCCGATCACGATCGGGCGCGGCGAAAATCGCGGACGCGAAGTGGTCTATCACAACGTGGTCCGCAACTGGCTCAAGGTCGGCGACTGGAACGGCGCCGCCAAGAGCTGGGACGTGCCGCTCGAGAATATCGCGCGCGATGGCGTCGATGCCGCTGTCGCCTATGTGCAGGACGGCAGCCGCGATGCGCCGGGCGCAATGCTCGGCGCGGCTTTTACCTCGCTGCGTTAGAGCGTTTTCGAGCGAAGCATGCCCCAATCCTCGGGGCGTGACCGCGAGGGCGGAACCGGTTCGCGTGAAGAAAACGCATCAAGGCAAGGACATGGAGCTCCGTTTCTGATTTCGTCAGAAGCGGAAAAACTCCAGACTCGAGTGTCTGCGTGGCGGCCTCAGCCGCGCAGCGTGCCGCCGGTTTTCTTCGCCACCTCGGCGACGATCCTGGCCGCCACCGCATCGATTTCCTGATCGGTCAGCGTTTTGTCGCGCGGCTGCAGCGTGGCCGCGATGGCGATCGACTTCTTGCCGTCCTCGATGCCCTTGCCTTCATAAAGGTCGAACACGGTCACGCCGGCGATCAGCTTGCGGTCGGCGCCTTGCGCCGCGCGCATGACATCCTGCGCCTTGACCTCGCGGGCGACGATGAAGGCGAAATCGCGTGACACCGGCTGGAACGCCGGCAGGTCGAGCGCAGGCTTGGCGCGCGTCGGCTTCGTCTTGGCGTCGGGGATACGGTCGAGAATCACCTCGAAGGCGACCATCGGGCCGTCGGCGCCGAGCGCCTTGAGCGTGCGCGGATGCAGTTCGCCAAAATAGCCGAGCACGTTCTGCGGACCGATCTGCAGTGCGCCGGCGCGGCCGGGATGCAGCCAGGCCGGCGCATTCTTCACGTCCGAGAGCGGCGCGACCTGCACCGCCTGCACCGGCGCGCCGGCAGCGGCGAGCGCCGCCAGCGCATCGGCCTTGGCGTCGAAGATGTCGGCGCTGACGCTGCCCGACCAATGTCGCCCGAGGCCGCGCGACGAGGCGAGCCCGGCGCGCACGCCGCTCGCCGCGACGAACTGATCCTGCGGCCGGTCGCCGGCGAACACCTGGCCGACCTCGAACAGCGCGAGATCGTCATAGCCGCGGTCGGCATTGGCCTGCGCCGCGGCGATCAGGCCGGGCAGCAGGCTGGGGCGCATGTCGGAAAGGTCGGACGCGATCGGATTGGCGAGCGCGAGCGCGGGCTGGCCGCCGCCGAATGCCTGCGCCTGCGCATGGGAGATGAACGACCACGTCACCGTTTCCACGCTGCCGCGCGCGGCCAGCGCGCGCTTGGCGCGGCGGGTGCGCAGCTGCAGCGGCGTCAGCACCGCCTTGCGCGGATCGTCGCCGCGCGGGAACGGGGTGAGCGGTACGCGATCGACGCCGACGATGCGCACGATTTCCTCGACGATGTCGGCTTTGCCCTCGACGTCGGCGCGCCACGACGGCACCGCCACCTTCACTACCGGGCCATTGCCCGCGACGGTGAAGCCGAGATGGCCAAGAATGCGGCGCGCTTCGACCAGCGGCACGTCGATGCCCGCGAGCCGTTTGGTCTCGCTCAACGGAAACTCGATGATGCGGTCGTCGCCATGGGTTTTGCCGGTGACGACGATCTCCGACGGCGTGCCGCCGCACATCTCGAGCACCAGTCGGGTCGCGAGTTCGAGCCCCGGCACCATGAAGGCCGGATCGACGCCGCGCTCGAAGCGAT
>JBEBWH010000404.1:0-3121 GCA_040392305.1 Bradyrhizobium sp.
CTCGTGACCTTCGGCCTGGCGATCGTCCTGCAGGAAATCGTCAAGAGCTTTTTCGGCCCCAATCCGATTCCGCAGCCGATGCCGCAGGCGTTGCGCGGCGCCGCCGATCTCGGCGCATGGGTCGGCATGGACCCCGGCGTGCTGACCTATCCATGGTGGCGGCTGGTCTATTTTCTGTTCTCGCTGATGGTCATCGGCGCGGTGTTCGCGTTCCTGCGCTTCACCACCTTCGGCATGGTGGTGCGCGCCGGCATGAACGACCGGCAGACGGTGTCGCTGCTCGGCATCAATATTGACCGCCGCTTCACCATCATGTTCGGTGTCGCCGCCGTCGTCGCCGGGCTTGCCGGCGTGATGTACACGCCGCTGCTGTCGCCCAACTACCATCTTGGCATGGACTTCCTGGTGCTGAGCTTCGTCGTCGTGGTGGTCGGCGGCATGGGGTCGCTGCCGGGCGCGGTGCTGGCCGGCTTCCTGCTCGGCATTCTGCAATCCTTCGCCTCGATGACCGAGGTGAAGTCGCTGATACCGGGCATCGACCAGATCATCATCTATTTCGTCGCTGTCGTTATTCTGCTGGTGCGTCCGCGCGGCCTGATGGGGCGTCGCGGCGTGATGGAGAGCTGACCGATGACCTCTCTGTTCTCTCTCGACCGGCAGGATGTGATCAAGCTGGCGCTGTTTGCGGTGACCGTGCTGACCATGCCGATCTGGCTGACGCCGTTCGGTGCCGCCTATCCCGGCCTGTTGCAGAAGTTCGCGATCTTCGCGATCTTCGCCCTCGGCTTCAACATTCTGTTCGGCCTGACCGGCTATCTGTCGTTCGGTCACGCCGCCTTCCTCGGCATCGGCTCCTATACCGCGGTGTGGTCGTTCAAGCTGTTCACCATGAACGTCATCCCCGCAGTGCTGTTCGCCATCATCGTGGCGGGGGCGTTTTCGGTGGTCATCGGCTATCTGTGCCTGAAGCGGACCGGCATCTATTTCGCCATCCTGACGCTGGCCTTCGCCCAGATGTGCTACAGCCTCGCCTATTCGGTGCTGACCCCGATCACGCAAGGCGAAACCGGCCTGCTCCTGAACACCAAGGACCCGCGCATCATCGACATGATGTTCCGCGATCGTCTCGAAGGACTGCCGATGCCGACGCTGTTCGGCCTGGAAATGGGCGGCTTCTACGGCTTCTATTTCTGCGCGCTGATCCTGATCGCCGCCTTCTTCGTCTCGCAGAAGATTTTCGCCTCGCCGTTCGGCCTGATGCTGCGCGGCATCAAGTCGAACCAGACGCGGATGAGCTACACCGGCTTCAACATCCGCCCCTACATGCTGGCCGCTTTCGTGATTTCCGGCATGTATGCCGGGCTTGCCGGCGGGCTGTTGGCTGTCACCGATCCGATTGCCGGGCCGGAGCGCATGCAGTGGACAGCGTCCGGCGAGGTGGTGCTGATGACCATCCTCGGCGGTGTCGGCACCTTAATGGGGCCGGTGATCGGCGCCTGGCTGATCAAATATCTCGAGAACATCTTCTCCGCCTTCAACGAACAGATGCTGCATCGCTTCTACTCGTTCCTGCCAGACCCGGTGGAGAATGTGCTGGTCGCCATCAGCAGCAAGTTTGTCGGCGAAGGCTGGCACCTGACACTCGGCCTCATGTTCGTGCTGGTGGTGGTGTTCCTGCCCGGCGGCATCATGGAGGGTGTGCGCCGCATCAGCGAGCGGTTCAGGCAGCGTCGCAACGCGCAGTCCAGGTTGCCGCTCAATGCGCGGCCGGCTGAGTAAGGGGGAAACGAACCGATGCTCACCACTGCCAATGGACACGAGGTCGCGGCCGCCGACAGCAAGGGCAATGTCGTCCTGCATGTCGCCGACGTCTACAAGAACTTTGCCGGGCTGCGGGCCTTGTCGAACATCGATCTGCAGGTCGAGGAGGGCAAGACTCACGCCATCATCGGCCCCAATGGCGCCGGCAAGTCGACGCTGCTCAACGTCGTCATCGGCCGGCTTGCCCCGACCAGCGGCGCGGTGATCTTCGACGGCCATATTCTGACCGGAAAGGCGCCGCACGAAATCAACCAGGTCGGCATCGCGCGGGTGTTCCAGACGCCGGAGATTTTCCCTGATCTGACGATCCTGCAGAACGTGATGGCGCCGGCTTTCGCCAAGCGCGACGGCGCTTTCCGCGTCAACATCCTGCGCTCGGTGGAGCGCGAGAATGAAATTCGCGACGAGGCCGAACACATCCTTGAGGATATCGGCATGGTGGGGCAACGCCATACCCATGCCGGCTCGTTGTCACGCGGCGATAAGCGGCGCCTGGAGTTGGCGATGTGCCTGATCCAGCATCCGCGGCTGTTGTTGCTCGACGAGCCGACCGCCGGCATGTCGCGCCACGATACCAACACCACCATCGAGCTTCTGAAGAAGATCAAGGCCCGCGGCATGACCAAGGTGATCATCGAGCACGATATGCACGTCGTGTTCTCGCTGGCCGACCGCATCTCGGTGTTGGCGCAGGGCAAGATTATTGCCGAAGGGTTGCCGAACGAGATGCGGAACGATCCGCGCGTGCAGGAAGCCTATTTGGGAGGGGCGGTGGAATGAACGCGATGACCAAGGAGCGCGATCTCGTGGCGGCGCGGACAGGGGAGGAGCGGCCGTTCTTCGCCGTGAACGATCTGCACGGCTATTACGGCGAGAGCTACATCGTTCACGGCGTGTCGTTCTCCGTGGCGAAGGGCCAGATCCTGGCGCTGCTCGGGCGCAACGGCGCCGGCAAGACTTCGACACTGCGACTGATCGCGCGGGCCGATCTGCCGAGCCTGATCAGTGGTGAAATCTGGCTCGACGGCGGCGCCATCCATCCGTTGCAGGGCTTTCAGGCGGCGCAGGCCGGCATCCAACTGGTGCCCGAGGATCGCCGCATCATTCAGGGACTGACGGTCGAGGAGAATCTGATCCTGGCCCAGGTCGCGCCGAAGCGCGGCTGGGATCTCGAGCGGATCTATTCGCATTTTCCCCGACTTGCCGAGCGCCGCAATCAGGAAGGCGTCACGCTGTCCGGTGGCGAGCAGCAGATGCTTGCGATCGCCCGCGCGCTGGCCCGCGACATCAAGCTGTTGCT
>JBEBWH010000405.1:0-3118 GCA_040392305.1 Bradyrhizobium sp.
GTGCAGCGTCTGTTCTATGCCGGCGTCATCGTCGTCGGCATTCTCGTCGTGCTGTCGGGGCTGTCGATCTGGAAACCGGTGCAGCTTCAGGAACTGACCGCGCTGTTCGGCGGCTACGATACCGCGCGCTACGTGCATTTCTTCGCCATGGCGGCGATCGTCGGCTTTCTTGCCATTCATATCGTGCTTGCAATCATGGTGCCGAAAAGCCTGCGCGCCATGATCACCGGCCGCTGACCGAGGTGTCGTCATGACCGGAAAGCGCTCGCTCGTTCCTTCTTTCATTCCCGGTGTCGATCGCAAGCTGCTGGTGCGCGACGCAGCAAGACTGCTGCCCGATCCGGCACGGCGACACCTCATCAAGGGCGGCGCAAGCCTCGGCGCGCTGACGCTGCTGACGGGTTGCGACGTGTTCGACAGCGCTTCTGCCGAAACGCTGCTCACCCACGTCTCCAAGTTCAACGACCGTGTTCAGGCAGCGCTGTTCAACCCCAACCGGCTGGCGCCGGCCTATAGCGCCAGCGACGTCACGCGGCCGTTTCCGTTCAACGCGTTCTATACGCTGGACGAAGCCCCGTTGGTCGATGCCGACACCTACCGGCTCGAGGTTTCGGGACTGGTGGAAAACAGAACGTCCTGGACGCTCGCGCAGCTTCATGCGTTGCCGCAGCAGACCCAGATCACCCGCCACATCTGCGTCGAGGGCTGGAGCGCGATCGGAAGCTGGACCGGCACGCCGCTACGCGATTTCCTCGCCCGCATCGGCGCGGATACCAAGGCCCGGTATTGCTGGTTCGCCTGCGCCGACGGCTACAGCAATTCCATCGACATGCCGACGGCGCTGCATGCGCAGACGCAGATGACTTTCGGCTTCGACGGCGAAATCCTGCCGCGCGCCTATGGCTTCCCGATGAAAATCCGGATCCCGACCAAGCTCGGCTTCAAGAACCCGAAGCACGTCGTCGCACTCGAAGTCACCAACGACTACAAAGGCGACTACTGGGCCGACATGGGCTACAATGATTTCAGCGGCTCATAGTGGAACGAACCGGCCGCCGGAACGTCAATTGCGAGCCGTCCATATCTTCCAGAGGAGACCTCGAGGATGATCGCCCGCACGCTTCTTGCCGGCCTCGCAACCGCAGCGCTGGCCAGCGCCGCTGCCACCACCGCGACGGCGCAATCCGCCAAAGTCACGCTGAAAAACGCCACCGGCGCCGATGTCGGCACCATCGCCATGACCGAAGGCCCTCATGGCGTGCTGCTCCGCGTCGCGGTCAAAGGCCTGACGCCGGGCGAGCATGCCTTCCATGTTCACGCGGTCGGCAAATGCGAGCCGCCCTTCACCTCGGCGGGCGGCCATTTCAATCCCGGCGGCAAAAAACACGGCATGATGGCGGCCGATGGCCAGCATGCCGGCGACATGCCCAACCTGATCGTCCCGGCCTCCGGCGAATTGCAGGCGGACATCGTCAACGCCGCCATCACGCTGGAGAAGGGCAAACCGAATTCGCTCTATCAGGCCAACGGCACCGCCTTCGTCATCCATGCCGGCCCTGACGACTACAAGAGCGATCCGGCCGGCAACGCCGGCGACCGCATCGCCTGCGGCGTCGTGCAGTAGCGCGTTTTCGAACGAAGCGCCCCTGCGGGCCTGACCCAAGGGTGAAAACCGTTCGGGTCGGAAAAACCGCCAAGACAAAACCCGGCGTCAGCCCCGCGACAGCGGGCGCTGGCACGCCGCGGCGACGACCCCGACGGCAAGCGCCGCGGCGGACGCCACCAGCGTATAGAACAGGCTGCCGAGCGCGTCGGTCAGCGCGCCGGTGGCGAACGGCCCGAGCGTCTGGCCGACGCTGAAGGCGACCGTCATGACGCCGATCGCCTGCGGCCAGGCGGCGGGCGGATAGTTGAAGCGGACGAAGGCGGTCGTCGCCGTCACCACGGCGAAGAACGCGATGCCGAACAGGAGCGCCGAAGCGCCGAGCAGCAGCGCCGAATGACCGAACATCGGCAATGCCGCGCCGACCATCGTCATGCCCATCAGGATCGCCATCGCCATGCCGCTGTCGCCGCGGGCGATCAGCCGCCGCCACATCCACGGCGAGACGAACGCGCCGGCGCCGATGGCGCACCAGAACGCGCTCTGCGCCAGCGCATCGCCGCCGGCGTCGCGCACATAGGCGATCATGAACGTCATGTAGGCGATGTAGCCGGCGCCGAACAGGCCGTAGCCGATGAGATAGCTCAGCATCGGTCTGACCGGCACCCGGACCGGGGCAAGGTCGCGGGACGGCGCGGGCGTATCGATACGGTTGAGGTAAAGGATCACGGTGAAAACCAGCGAGATCAGGGTCAGCGTCACCCACACCAGCCACCAGGAGCCGAGGCCAAAGCTCTGCAGGATGAACGGCGACACCAGTCCGGACACGATGATGCCGACCGCCGGTCCAGTATAGAACAGGCTGAGCAGCACCGCCGCGCGCGCGGGATGCGCCTGGGCGATGGTGGCGGTGAGCGCGCCCCCGCCGACCAGCGACACCGCAGCCCCGATGCCAAGCAGCAGCCGCGCCAGCGAGAAGATCACCACCTGGCCGGAGGCCGCCGACAGCGCCAGCGAGAACAGGCAGACCAGCGTGCCGCCCCACACCGCCGCGAACGGGCCGACCCGGCGCACCACCCACGACGCGCCGAGCGCGCCCGCCAGATAGCCGACCGCATTGATCGTGTTCATGAAGCCGGCGGTCGAATAGGACCAGCCGAGACTCTCGCGCATGTCGGGCAGCACCAGCGAATAGGCGAAGCGCCCGATGCCGAGCCCCACCGCCAGCGCCAACGACAGGCTGAGAATGGCGAGCGCCGGATTTTTCGCCAGTCCGTGCTGAGGGATGGGGGCGGTCACGTCGGTCTCCGCAAGGCCCGCTCCGATCGCAACGGCCGGCCGTCTCGCTCAATCGTCCCGTCAGGCATGATCGTCGCGGAGCAGGGGATCATCCGCCGGACCATGACTTGGCGCTTGAGGCCAATGTGGCAGGGTTGCATCTGCTTGCCCAGAGCCCGCTCGGCATTGGTGTCTTGCCAATTGTGCTGAGGACCACTAGAGCTTTTCCGCTTCTGA
>JBEBWH010000406.1:0-3117 GCA_040392305.1 Bradyrhizobium sp.
GATGCGCAAGTCATCATTTTATCGATTGACGCATTGTCGACCAGCGCGAGGCGAACGCCCGGACTTGAAACGGAGATGTCATTGGTCCTCGATCCGGACGCAAAACATATGTTGCGGCTGACCGGAGTTGATGAGGCGCATGCCGGGAGCGATGGTCGCGGATGCTCTCCCGGGGGGCGGCTGATGCGGCTGAGCCTCCGTGCCTGAGGCGAGCCTGCCCATCTGCCGCAACTGGTGCATAAGACCAACGCGTCGCTGCCGGCATCGGAATGGCTGGTTACGCGACTGGAGGCTGGGTTTATCGGATTGCGGCACACCGTTGAAGCAAACCAATGCCTGCAATAAAGATTGTGCGACTTTGCCTCGCAAAGGCCGCGTTGACTTCGCAGATACCACCGATAGATTCATTGGAGATGCGGCGAGATGAGTCCGCAACAGGAGAGCATGCTTGAGTGTGTGGCGCATGATGAGGCCAAAGGGTTTTGCGTCGTCGAAAGATAGTATCGCTGCTCCCCTTAAACATTCCACATTCCGTAAAATCTGGCTCGCGAGTCTGCTGTCCAATCTGGGATTGCTGATTCAAGGCGTCGGCTCGGCATGGGCGATGACCGAGATGACCGCCTCCGCCGACATGGTGGCGTTGGTACAGACCGCGTTGATGCTGCCGATCATGTTGATCTCGCTGCCGGCTGGCGCGGTCGCGGATATGTATGACCGCCGCATCGTGTCGTTGTTGTCGTTGCTGGTGGCGCTGGCCGGCGCGACGGCACTGGCTGTGATGGCGTTTCTGGGGCAAACCACGCCATGGATGCTGTTGGCCTTTTGTTTTATCGTCGGCAGCGGCATGGCTTTGTTCGGGCCTGCCTGGCAAGCCTCCGTCACCGAACAGGTGCCAGCTGAAACGCTTCCTTCCGCAATCGCGCTCAATGGCATCAGCTATAATATCGCCCGGAGTTTCGGCCCGGCGATTGGCGGCATCGTTGTCGCGGCGGCGGGGGCGGTGGCGGCGTTTCTGCTGAATGCGCTGATGTATATTCCGCTGCTGATCGTGCTGTTTTTGTGGAAGCGCAGGCAGGAGCCGTCGCGGCTGCCGCCAGAACGTCTCCGCCGCGCCATCGTCTCGGGGGTGCGCTATATTCTGAACTCGCCCTCAATTCGTATCGTGCTGATCCGCACATTCGTCACCGGTTTTGTCGGCGGATCGATCTCGGCATTGATGCCGCTGGTCGCGCGCGATCTGCTGCATGGCGGCCCGCAGATGTACGGCATCATGCTCGGTGCGTTCGGCATGGGGGCCGTGCTTGGGGCGCTGAATATCGGTGCGGTTCGCCGGTCTTTCAGCGGCGAGGCGTCTGTACGAATCTGCGCATTGGTGATGGGTGTTTCCATCGCCGTGGTGGCGATGAGCCGGATGCCCGCTGTGACTGCGGCCGCGCTGGTCGTCGGCGGTGCGGTATGGATGCTCGCGATTGCGCTGTTCAATATCGGCGTGCAACTGTCCGCTCCGCGCTGGGTGGCGGGACGCTCATTGGCCATTTTTCAGGCGGCGATCGCAGGCGGTATCGCTATCGGCAGTTGGATATGGGGACATCTCGCCGATACGGTGGGCGTCGAGCATGCCTTGCTGATCTCCGGCGGATTGATGGTGGTGTCGCCGATCCTCGGACTGTGGCTGAGGATGCCATCGATCGGTGGCGCAAACGATACGGCGGAAGATTTGCTTGCGGACCCGGAGGTTCAGCTTCAACTTACCGGCCGCAGTGGTCCGGTCGTGGTGGAGATCGAGTATCGGGTCGATCAAAATGACGCGCGAAAATTCCATGGCGTGATGCAGCAGGTACAGTTGAGCCGTCAGCGCAACGGCGCTTATGGCTGGTCGCTGGCGCGCGACATCGCCGACCCCGAGCTATGGACGGAGCGCTATCATTGCCCGACATGGCTTGATTATCTTCGTCAGCGAAACCGGGCCACCCATGCGGAGCGGTTCTTGTATAAGCGGGCCAACGATTATCATGTCGGCCCCGATCCCGTTCGTGTGCGACGGATGCTTGAGCGGCCCTTTGGTTCGGTGCGCTGGAAGGACGATACGCCGGACCGGGCTTCCGTCGAGGTCATAGCTATCCCGACCCATGCGAGCGGCGCGACCTGATGACTGGTGCGGTCCCAGGGAGAGGCCGGATCAGGCCGTTTCCAGCGCCCTCTGCAATTCATCGCGAAGCTCGCGTTTCATGACCTTGCCATTGGCATTGCGCGGCAGTGGTGTGTTTCTCAGCGTGATGGCTTCCGGTACTTTGTAATCAGAAAGGCGCGATGCACACCAGGCGCGAAGGTCTTCCTCGGTGACACGGGACGCCTGACGGGGCATCACGACGGCGCGCACGCGTTCACCCAGCACCGGGCAGGGGACGCCGATCACCGCACTCTCAACGACGTCGGGATGGCTGGCGAGCGTGGCTTCGACTTCGGCGGAAAAGATTTTCAGGCCACCGCGATTGATCATGTCTTTCTTGCGATCAAGAATTCGGACAAAGCCGTTGGCGTCAATACTGCCGAGGTCGCCGGAGCGCCAGAACCCGGCGATGAAATTCTCCGCTGTTGCCTGCGGATTGTCCCAGTAACCCCTGATCACCGAGCCACTATGAATCCAGATTTCGCCGGCCTCGCCGCGCGGCACTTCGCGGCCTTCGTCATCCATGATCAGCATTTGCGTGCCGGGGCAGGGAAATCCAACGCTGTCGCTATATTGCGCGGTGAATTTTGGAGGCATGATGGTGGCGGGAGACGTGGTCTCGGTCGCGCCATAGGCGTTCATCAAGTGCAGCCGGGGGAGTTTGACTGCCAGTTTCTCGATGGTGGCTGGCGGCATCGGCGCGCCGCCATAGCCGCCGACCCGCCACGCAGACAGATCGAAATTATCAAAGTCGGATTGCAGCAGGCAGAGATTGAACATTGCCGGGACCATCACCGTATGCGTCACCCGCTCACGCGCGGCCAATGCCAGATAGTCGGCGGCCTTGAATTCGGATGCGATGATCAGCGAGCCAGCGCAGCGCGCCATGGCGGCGACATTGGCGACGATGCCGGTGACATGTGCCAGCGGCACTGCGGCGATCGAGC
>JBEBWH010000407.1:0-3114 GCA_040392305.1 Bradyrhizobium sp.
TCGGATGAGCCGGGCACCTCCGTCAGCGCCGCCGCGACGAGGCCCCCGGTGCAGGATTCCGCCGTCGCAATCATCAGCTTGCGCATGCGGCACAGATCGAGGAGTGAGCGGGCGAGGGCGCTGGGATCGCTGCTCATAGGCGGTTTGGTCCTGTTTTGAGTTCCTACTCTGTCCAGGGAAGCCGGATGGTGGCGGTAGCCATCGCGGCGATGCCTTCCTGCCGGCCGGTGAAGCCGAGCCGTTCGCTGGTGGTGCCCTTCACCGCGACGCGCGAGACCGGCAGGCCGGCGATCTCCGCGATGCGCGTGCGCATCGCGTCGCGATGGGGGCCGATCTTCGGCGCCTCGCAGATCAGCGTGAGGTCGAGATGGGCGATGCGCCCGCCGCGCGCCGCGACGCGCTCGACGGCATATTTCAGGAACTGGCCTGACGCAGCGCCCTTCCATTTCGGGTCGCTCGGCGGGAAGTGCGAGCCGATATCGCCGTCCGCCAGCGCACCAAGGATGGCGTCGACCAGCGCATGGAGGCCGACGTCGCCATCGGAATGGGCGAGGAAGCCGCGCGTGTGCGGGATGCGCAGGCCGCACAGCATCAGATGGTCGCCGTCGCCGAAGGCGTGGACGTCGTAACCGATGCCGGTGCGAATATCGCCCAGCGCCGCGCCGAGGCGAGCCTCCTCGCGCGCGAAATCCTCTGCCGTGGTGAGCTTCATGTTTGCAGCATCGCCTTCAAATGTTGCGACCGTCAATCCCGCCCATTCGGCAAGCGCGGCGTCGTCGGTGAAATCGTCGCGGCCGTCCTGCGCGGCCCGGCGGTGAGCGTCAAGAATGACATCGAAGCGAAACGCCTGCGGCGTCTGGGCGATACGCAGGCGGGCGCGATCCGGCGTCGCTTCAACCATACCCGCTGCATCGGTGAGCTTGATCGTATCGGTGACCGGCACCACGGGGATGGCCGCTCCGGTGGTCTGGGCCGCGGCGATGGCGCGACTGATGACCTCGGGGGTGACGAAGGCGCGGGCGGCGTCGTGAATCAGCACGACATCGGGCTTGTCCGCCGCGAGCGCCTCAAGTCCGGCGCGCACAGAATCCTGCCGCGTCGCGCCTCCGGGCACCGCCGGCCGAAGCCGCAGATGCGCCGTCGCCAGCGTGAACATCTCTCCATCGTCCGGATGAATGACAGGTTGCACGGCGACGATTTCACCGTGCCGGCAGAACGGTGCCAGCGCGCGCGCAATGACCGTCTGCCCGGCGAGAACGCGGTATTGTTTGGGGCCACCGCCGCCGGCACGCAGGCCGCGGCCGGCGGCAACGATGATGGCGGCTGCCCGAGGCGATTTTGTCATGTTTGGTTCACTGGGATGGAACGGATCAAATCTGCAATGCCCATAGCATGTTGGCTGCAAATTGCAGCAGCTTCATCCGGGATACCCGTCTTTGTGCACTGCGCTTGCGCGGCGGTTGTGAATTGTCTAAAATGAAGGCACTAAGCATTAATGCTTAAATTCTAGACATTCATTGCTCAAGCCCGCGCCAAGCATGACCGAAGGTTCGCAGAATATCTCCACCGAAACGCCGCCACTGCGGATCGGGGGTATCGACGTGGCCAATCGCGTGCTGCTGGCACCGATGTCCGGCATCACCGACGCGCCGTTTCGCAGGCTCGTTGCATCGCTCGGCGCTGGGCTGGTCGTATCGGAAATGACCGCCAGCGATGATCTGGCGCGGGGACGACCGATGTCGGTCCTGCGCTGCGAGGCAACCGGCATCGGGCCGCATGTCGTACAGCTCGCTGGATGCGAAACGCATTGGATGGCGGAAGGCGCCCGGATCGCCGAAGCGGCTGGCGCCGATATCATCGACATCAACATGGGATGCCCCGCGCGCCATGTCACCGGCGGACAGTCGGGCTCGGCCTTGATGCGCGATCTCGGTCACGCCACCGCCCTCATCGAGGCGACGATCGCGGCGGTGCGCGTGCCGGTGACGCTGAAGATGCGGCTGGGATGGGATCACCATTCCCTCAATGCGCCCGAACTGGCGCGGCGCGCGGAAGCGGCCGGCGTCCAGATGGTGACGGTTCATGGCCGCACCCGTTGCCAATTTTACAAGGGCACGGCCGACTGGTCGGCGGTGCGCGCGGTGTCGGAGGCGGTGTCGGTGCCGGTGGTCGTGAATGGCGATATCACCTCCGCCGAAGAGGCGCTTGCCGCGCTCGACCTGTCCGGTGCGGACGCCGTCATGGTCGGTCGCGGCGCGCAGGGAAAGCCATGGCTGCCCGGCCAGATAGGGCGCTTTCTTCAAAACAGGAACGAAGAAGATAAGCCCCAGCTTGGGCTGCAATACGGCTATGTCCGCGACCTTTATGAAGCTGTCGTGGAGCACTACGGCGCGCGCATCGGCATTCGACACGCCCGCAAGCATCTCGGCTGGGCGCTGGATGCGGCAGCGGAGACCGCAGGGGCGTCAGCGGAGGTTCTCAAACGCTGGCGGACCGCGGTGCTGACGACGGAAGACCCGGCAACAGTGCGCCGATCGCTCGCCGAGGCCTATGACGATTTCGGCTGGAGGGCCGCTGCTTGAGCACGATCCCGGCACAGCAGGTTCCGGTCGGCTCAAGCGAAGCGCTGCTCAACGCGCTGCCCAACCCCGTCATTCTGATCGCGCCGGATGGCAAGATTGTCGAAGCCAACAGCGCGGCCGAAGCGTTTTTCGAGACGTCGTTGCAGATGCTTCGCCGCCAGTCGCTCCGCGAACTGGTGCCGTTCGGCAGCCCGCTGCTGGCCTTGATCGACCAAGTGCGGACGAGCGGGGCGCGCGTGAACGAATACAAGGTCGATCTCGGTACGCCGCGCATCGGCGACAGGCAGGTCGATCTGCATGTCGCGCCGTTGAACGAACGTCCCGGACACATTCTGGTGATGCTGCAGGAGCGAAGCATCGCCGACAAGATGGACCGCCAGCTGACCCATCGCGGCGCGGCGCGCTCCGTCACCGCGCTGGCCGCGATGCTGGCGCACGAAATCAAAAATCCACTGTCGGGCATTCGCGGCGCGGCGCAATTGCTGGAGCAGTCGGCCACCGCCGACGACCGCGTGCTGACCCGGCTGATCTG
>JBEBWH010000408.1:0-3113 GCA_040392305.1 Bradyrhizobium sp.
GTCGACAGGCTTCTCCGCCAGCAGGCGGCCGCCCTCGGCCCTTGCAAGCTGCATCAGCTTTTCGGTCAGCCGGGAAAGACGCCGCAGGGCGGTTTCCATGTCGCGCGCATGTTCGCGGGTCGCATCATTGGGAGCTTCGATGATCATCCTTTGCGCCTGCGCCAGCGCCGCCGCGACCGGCGTTCGTAGTTCATGGGCGGATTTCGCCGCCAGTGTGCGCTCCGCCTGCAATGTCCGTTTCAGGCGTTCAAGAAGGCGGTTCACCGAATGAGCGACTGGTTCGATCTCGGAAGGCAGGTTGTCGGCTTTGACCGGAGCAAGATCGCCGCCGCCACGCGCCTCGATCTGTGATCGGAAAGTCCGGACAGGGGCCATCGACAGCCGAACGATGAGCCAGACACCGAGGAGGCTGAGGGGAACGATAATGCCGAGTGGCAGGGCGAGATCCAGTGAGGCGTGTTCTGCCGCCATTCGCCGATGTGAAAGCGGTTCGGCGACGGTGATCGTAAGGCTGCCTTGCAGCGCGGCGTCGGAATAGAGCCGATGGGTTTGCGTATCGGTGAAGCCCATTCCCGAGAATGGCGGGAAAACCGCCAGATCCGCATTGTGCGAGCTGAGCAGAACCTTGCCCGCTTCGTCACGTACGACATAGGTGAAGTATTCGTCATGCTGACGCAGCGTCGCCACGCGCTGCTCCGAATCGTCGGCATCGCGCCCGAGGATTTCGAGCGCCGCAAGCGGCAGAATCCGTTGCGCAGTCTCCTCCAGCGCGCTGTCGAAGACTTCGTTCATCTCGTTGTGCAGCCTGTAAACCGTAACCACGGCGGCGACTGCCCAAAGCACCGTCATGCCGAGGCCGAGCCATAGCGAAAGCCGCCATTGCAGGCTTTTCGGGCGTTTCATCGCGCGCTTCCGAGACGATAGCCGATGCCGCGAACCGTATCGATGACAGCATGCCCCAGCTTTTTGCGCAGCCGGCTGACATGCACCTCGATCGTGTTGCTCTCCACTTCGGTGCCGAACGCATAGAGCCGATCTTCGAGCTGGATCTTGGTCAACGCGACGCCGGGCCGTTGCAGGAAGGTCTCGAACAGCGCCCATTCCCGTCCGGTCAGTTCGACGGAGCGTCCGCCGCGCTTCACGGCTTTCGCGGCAAGATCGACGCGCAGGTCGCCGATCTCGATGAGAGGATTGGGATTGCCGCTGTAGCGCCGCGCGACGGCGTTCAAACGCGACGACAGCTCCGAAAGATCGAAGGGCTTGATCATGTAGTCGTCGGCGCCGGCGTCGAGTCCTTCGATGCGGTCGGAAATCTGGTCCAGCGCCGTCAGGATGATGACCGGCGTCACACTTCCTGCGGCACGCAGTTTTCGCAGGAAGCCGACACCCAGCCCGTCCGGAAGCATCAGGTCTAGCAGGATGAGGTCGTAGGGCGCGCTATCAAGATGCTCGCGCGCGGCGTCGAGCCGGGTCACCCAGTCGACGGAATGACCGGCGGCGATGTGATCGCGAACGGCTTTGCCGAGGATCGCATCGTCTTCAACGAGCAAGATTCTCACTTTGCGATCGGCCCCTTTCTGCTGTCTTCCTATGGTCCGAAGCTGTCGGTTTGCTGAAGGAGCATCTGCTGTCGCTTCAGCGGTTCGTCAGGATAAGCTGCCATATTTGCGACCGGGTCGCGTTGATCAGGAACAATCAGATGATGAAACAAATGGCGGCGGCAATCCTTGTTCTGGCTTTTGCCGGGTCAGGGACCGCAAGGGCGGACGACGACTGCCACGTTCCGATGGAGCAGTGGCAGCCGCGCGAGGCAGTACAGACGATGGCCGACGGCCGAGGCTGGACCGTCGCCCGGATCAAGATCGACGACGGCTGCTACGAGATCCGCGGGACCGACAAAGATGGCCGCCCCTTCAAATCCAAGATCGACCCTGCGACGCTCGAAATCGTCAAGCTCCGCTACAGGGTCCGGGACGACGACCGTCACGGAGCAAGGCGCCAACGGACGCAGGATACGGGAGCGGAAACTGCCCGCGAGACGCCCACGAACGGCATATTCGGGACAAATACGCGGCCAAAGGCTGTCGTGAAATAAGACGCCGCACCTTCGCCACGGCGTATCTCAAGGAGACCTCAATATGTCCGATAAGTCGCATCGCTATTCGGCGAGCATGATCGTCATCCACTGGCTCACCGCCCTTCTGGTGCTCGGCGCCTGGTTTACGGCCGAGGGCGGCCGCAAGATCGCCGAGAACCCGCCCCTGCTACATTTTTCGTTCGGGCTTGCGGTGCTCGCCCTGATACTGCCCCGGCTAGTCCTGCGGGTGGCCGGCCGCACGCCGGAAGCCGATGCGCAAGGTTGGCTCGCGGCTGCCGCGAAGGCCGGGCACGCGGTGCTCTACCTGTTCCTGATCGCGCTGCCGATCACTGGCTGGTACGCCGCTTCACGCATGGGTGTCCCAGTATCGTTCTTCGGCTTGCAGCTTCCTGCGCTCACTGCGCCCGTTCAGGGGCGACCCGGCCTGATCGCCGAATTGCATGAGAATGCCGGAACCATCATCCTCATCCTCGCCGGACTGCATGCCCTGACGGCCATCTGGCACCAGTTCGTCCTGCGCGACGGCACGCTGCGGCGCATGTCCCTGCGTTGAGTGTTTCCGATTGAACGATAGCGAAGACGCGAGCTAGCTTGGCCGCCCGACCTTCCGATCCGTGCTTGTGGCGATTCTGATATCGACCACGGAAAGAAGCGTGAGCCGCTCGGGGCGATGTCGATGATACGCTAATGGTGTGTCCTCCGGCTTGACGGCTGGAATCCACGGAAGACGGACGAATCGGGACGGCCCGTACGCTGCTTGTTGCGAACGCTCAGGATCATTGCCAAAATGATCGCGGGTGGCACGGGGTGCGTTCTTCACACCCACAGAAACAGTTAAAGAAGATTTTCCTATACGTGCTTCAGGGGAAGCTCTTGCTTTCGACAGGCTCGCCAATGAGTAAGCAGTGCACGATGATCGGCTTGGCCTGAACCTTCACCACTGCCCCATCAATCAGGTCGCATTCGATCAGGTTCTGATCGCTGGATTTGCGGGAAGTGTAGAGGTTGACGTTAA
>JBEBWH010000409.1:0-3113 GCA_040392305.1 Bradyrhizobium sp.
GCGCGCAGGCTTTGCCCAGCCCCTTCGACTTCAGATAGCTCGTCGGATAGAGCATCTCCTGCATGCCGGGTCCGCCGCGCGGCCCTTCATAGCGGATCAGCACAATATCGCCGGGCTTGATGCGGTCGCCGAGAATGGCCTCGACCGCGGCGTCCTGACTTTCGAAGATGCGGGCCGGGCCGGAGAAAGTCAGGATGCTGTCATCGACGCCGGCGGTCTTCACGATGCAGCCGTCGAGGGCGATGTTGCCGTACAGCACCGCCAAGCCACCGTCCTTGCTGTAGGCATGCTCGATGCTGCGGACGACGCCCTTCTCGCGATCGAGATCGAGCTCCTTGTAGCGTCGCTCCTGGCTGAAGGCCACGGTGGTCGGAATGCCGCCGGGAGCGGCGCGATAAAACGTCTGCACCGTCTCGCTGGAGGTGCGGCGAATGTCCCAGCGCTCCAGCGCCTGCGCCAGCGTTCCGCTATGGATCGAGCCGGTATCGGTCTTGAGCAGGCCCGCGCGATCGAGTTCGCCGAGGATCGCCATGATGCCGCCGGCGCGATGCACGTCTTCCATATGCACATTGGCGACGGATGGCGCGACCTTGCACAGCACCGGCACATGCCGCGACAGCCGATCGATGTCGGCCATGGTGAAATCGACCTCGCCCTCATAAGCGGCCGCCAGCAAATGCAGCACCGTGTTGGTCGAGCCGCCCATCGAGATGTCGAGCGTCATGGCGTTTTCGAATGCATCCCGATTGGCGATGTTGCGCGGCAGAACCGAGGCGTCGTCCTGCTCGTAGTATCGGCGGGCGAGATCGACAATAAGATGACCCGCCTCGACAAACAGCCGCTTGCGATCGGCATGCGTCGCGAGCACCGAGCCGTTGCCGGGAAGCGCCAGTCCGAGCGCTTCGGTAAGGCAGTTCATCGAGTTCGCCGTGAACATGCCGGAACAAGAGCCACAGGTCGGACAAGCCGAACGCTCGATCGCCTGCACGTCAGCATCGCTGACACTGTCGTCTGCCGCCGCGATCATCGCATCGATCAGGTCCACAGCCATGTCGTTGCCGTGCAGCTTCACCTTGCCGGCCTCCATCGGGCCGCCGGACACGAACACGACTGGAATGTTCAGCCGCAGCGCGGCCATCAGCATACCGGGCGTGATCTTGTCGCAGTTCGAGATGCAGACCAGCGCATCCGCGCAATGAGCGTTGACCATGTATTCGACGCAGTCGGCGATCAGTTCGCGCGACGGCAGGCTGTAGAGCATGCCGGCATGCCCCATGGCGATGCCGTCATCGACCGCAATCGTATTGAATTCCTTGGCGACGCCGCCGGCTTTCTCGATCTCGCGAGCCACCATCTGGCCGAGATCCTTGAGATGGACATGGCCGGGCACGAACTGGGTGAAGGAGTTGGCGATAGCAATAATCGGCTTGCCGAAATCGGCGTCCGTCATACCTGTCGCGCGCCACAGGCCGCGTGCGCCCGCCATGTTGCGGCCATGGGTGGAAGTCCGTGAACGATAGTGCGGCATCGGTTCTCTCGATCTGGCTGAAACGGTAGGGTGGCCAGCAGCAACCCGGTTCCCGCCCTGTCTTCCCGCGTGAACGCGGCGACGTCAACCGGACAAGCGCGGTGCATAACAGGCCAGCGTTCTATCAGGCTCGGGATCGGGAATAAAAAGGGTGACGATCCATCCGAACCGCTCTAGTCTTGTCGATGCGGGACACCCGCCACCAATCGGAGGAAAAGCTGAAATGGCCTGGAAAACCCCGAAAATCGTTGAAATTCCCGTCGGAATGGAAATCAACATGTACGCCTGCGCAGCGGCGCGCAAATAGGCGATCGACCTTCCGGAACGCCGGGTCAATTGACCGCTCCCTGCGGGGTTCGGAAGCTTGCGGTTTCCATGAGAACTCCGGTCATGCAGCCGTTCTGGCCTGCATGACGACCGGCATGGAGCGTTTTTCCGGTCTTCCCGCTAACAGGGCGCGGCGATGCTGCGCGTGATCGTGCTGGGCTCGGGCGCAGGCGGCGGCATCCCGCAATGGAATTGCGGATGCGCCGCGTGCAATGCAGCACGCGGCCCCGATAGCGCATTGCAACGCACGCAGACATCGGTGGCGTTCAGCACCGACGACCGGCACTGGTTCCTGATCAACGCCTCACCCGATCTGCGCCAGCAGATCAACCAGACGCCACGACTTCACCCGGCACCTGGCAGGCTGCGCCACAGTCCGATTGCCGGCGTGATTCTGACCAACGGCGAGATCGACGCGATTGCCGGCCTTCTGTCGCTTCGGGAAGGGGCCTCCTTCACCATCCACGCCCATGAGCGCGTGCTGTCGACACTGGACGCCAACAGCCTGTTCAACGTGCTGGATCGCGGACGGGTGCGGCGTTCGGCGATCGCTCTCGAAACGCCGTTCGCGCCGCTGCTGCCCGACGGCTCGCCGTCCGCAATCGTGGTGACGCCATTCGCGGTGCCTGGCAAGGGCGCCTGGTATCTTGAACAGGACGGGCGCAAGGACAGTCCCGGCGACACGCTCGGCCTGGAAGTCCGTGACCTTGCGACCTCGGCGACCTTCTTCTTTATCGCCGCATGCGCCGACGTGACTCCCGAACTGAAAGCCCGGATGGATGGGGCCGCGCTGGTGTTCTTCGACGGCACGTTGTGGCAGGATGACGAAATGATCGCGGCTGGGCTCGGTCAGAAAACCGGCCAGCGGATGGGGCATATTGCAATGTCGGGCGACCGGGGCGCTATCGCTGCGCTGGCCGATATCGAAATCGGCCGCAGAATTTTCCTGCACGTCAACAATTCCAATCCGGTCCTGTTGCCGGACAGCCGGGAGCGGCGCGTTGCGGAGCAAGCCGGTTGGGAAATCGCCTGCGACGGCATGGAGATCACGCTGTGATCGAGATGACCGCATTCTCGCTGCGCGGCGCGCCGCTGCAGTCGGCGGATGAACTGGAATCGACCCTGCACGCGATCGGCGCCGCGCGCTATCACAATCTGCATCCCTTTCACCGCCTGCTGCACGGCGGCAAGCTCAACAAGGGACAGGTGCAGGCCTGGGCGCTCAACCGCTACTATTATCAGAGCACGATCCCGATCA
>JBEBWH010000410.1:0-3109 GCA_040392305.1 Bradyrhizobium sp.
AGCGAAGTGGAAACGTTTGTTGGCTTCGACGGCACGCGCAAGGTCCGGCGTTGGCGACAGGCTCTCGGCGCGCATTTCAGCCTCGAAGGTGGCGATCAGCGCGAGGTCGTCCTCGCTGCGCTGCTCGGCCGCGAGCGCCGCGGCATGACCTTCGATGGCGATGCGGGTGGCGGTGAGATCGCGGAATTGCGCCGCCGACATCACCGGCACGCGAATGGCGCGGTTGGGCTCGACCTCGAGCGCCTTGTCGGCGACCAGCCGCGACACCGCCGCGCGCACCGGCATGATCGATACCCCGAGCACCTCGGCGGCGCCGCGCAGCGACAGCCGTTCGCCCGGCGCAAGGCGGCCGGACATCAATAGGTCGGCCAGCCGTGCATAGGCCCGCTCACCCAGGGTCAGCCGTTCGAGCGGCTCCTCCAGCACGAGGGCGGCAGGCAGGTTCAAGGCGCTTTCTCCCGGTCGAGCGTCGAAAATGCGAGAACAGGACTCGACAAGCAATGCATCTTTTGTCAGTCTAACCGTGATCACAGATCACGGCAAGCAAGCCAGCACCTCGGACGAAAGGTGCGCCGCAAGAACGAGGCCGCCCGCGCGGTCCTGACAGGGAGAGGACACCTATGCCCGACACATCGCAGTTCACGCGTCGCCGTCTGCTGCAATCGGCCGGCGGTCTTGCGCTCGTTTCCAGCATTGCCGCGCCGTCGGTGCTGCTGGCGCAGTCTTCCGATGTGATTCGCATCGGCCACCTGACGCCGCGCACCGGCTTTCTCGGGCCGCTTGGCGAATATGGCGTGATGGCGATCGATCTTGCGGTCGAGGAAATCAACGCCAAGGGCGGCGTGATGGGGCGCAAGGTCGAGCTTCTGAAGGAGGACTCGGTCAATCCGCAGACCGCGTCGACCAAGGCCGAGCGCATGATCGAGCGCGACAAGGTGGCCTGCATCATCGGCGAGATTTCATCGGCGTCGTGCCTCACCATCGCGCAGGTGGCGCAGCGCACCAAGACGCTGTTCATCAACACCGGCGGCAACTCCGACGCGCTGCGCGGCTCGGACTGCAAGCGCTATATGTTCCACGTCGAGTCGCAGAACTCGATGTATGTGAAGACGGCGGGCCGGGCGCATCTGCGCGACGGGCTGGTGAAAGGCAAGAAGTGGTATTCGCTGACAGCGGACTATGCCTTCGGCCATGATCTGCTGAAGGTGTCGAAGCGTTTCATGGAGGCCAATGGCGGTCAGTTCGCCGGCGACGATCTGGTGCCGACCGATGCGGCGGACTTCTCGTCCTACCTCCTGAAGATCCGCGACGCCAAGCCGGACCTCGTGGTGATCAACCTGGCCGGCAACCAGATCACCAACTTCCTCAAGCAATATGCCGAGTTCGGCCTCACCTTCCCGGTCGGCGGCTTCGGGTTCGACACCGCGCTGGCCTGGGCGGCCGGCAAGGGCAACTTCGTCGGCACCTGGCCGGTGGTGTGGCATCACCTGATCGACACGCCAGGGACCAAGGCGTTCGTCGCCGCCTTCGCCAAGAAATACGGCAAGCCGCCGGAGAACCAGGCGTGGGGCGACTATATCGCCATGAAGATCGTGGCGCAGACCATCAACGACGTGAAATCGCTGGAGTCGCCGAAGTTCATCGAGCACCTTGAGAAGGGCGCCAAGTTCGATCTGCTCAAGACCCGCGAGGGCTACTTCCGCGCCTCCGATCACCAGCTCATGCACGAGATGTATACGGTGACGGCGCTTCCCGCCGACAAGGTCAAGAACCAGTGGGACATCTTCACGTCGGGCGATCCCGTTCCGGGTCCGAACGAGAGTCTCGAAGTAATCGCAGCGACGAAGGAAGAGAACAGCTGCACCTTCCCGAGCTGATCGGGACACCTGAGCGGCCGGAAGGATCACCATCCCTCCGGCCGCCGTTTCTCTCATCGCATGCGCCGGCTCCGGCGCAACCCGCGCCAGTGCGAGGTGACGTTCTTGTCCACCATGCTTCTCATGCAGCAGATCCTCAACGGGCTGCTTGACGGCGTGTACTATCTCTTGATCGCGCTTGGCCTGTCGCTGATCTTCTCGCTCGGCGGCATCGTCAATCTGGCGCATGGCGCGTTCTTCGCCATCGGCGCTTATCTCACGCTGGTGATTTCGCCCTATCTCGGCTTCGGCGGCGCGCTGGTGCTGTCGCCGGTCGCGGTGGCGCTGCTCGGCATCCTGATCGAGCGCACGCTGTTCCGGCGGTTCTATCGCTCCGATCCGATCCTCTCGCTGCTGCTGACCTTCGGCCTCGCCATGGTGGCGGAGCAGGCGCTGCGGATGATCTTCGGCGCGCCGCCTCTGTCCTATTCGATCCCGCAGGCGCTGCGCGGGCAGGTGGTGATCGGCAACTTCATCTATTCGTTCTACCGCGTGGTGCTGATCGGCATCGCCATCGGCTGCGTCGCCGGGTTGTGGTTCCTGTTGCAGAAGACGCCGTTCGGCCGCGTCGTGCGCGCGGGCGTGCAGAACCCCGACATGGTCGGCGCGCTCGGCATTTCGCTGCAACCCTACATGGCGGCGGTCGCGGCGCTCGGCATCGGGCTTGCCGGCCTCGCCGGCGTGCTGCTCGCGCCGATCTATGCCGTTCATCCGGCGATGGGCAACGAGATCATCACGCCGGCCTTCGTCGTGGTGGTGATCGGCGGGCTCGGCTCGTTCTGGGGCGTGGTGGTGGCGGCGCTGCTGGTCGGGCTGGTCAAGGGCGTGATGGTCGGCATCGGCTATTCGGCGGCGTCCACCGCCGCGATCTATTTTCTTATGCTGATGGTGCTGCTGTTCCGGCCGCGCGGCCTGTTCGGCGAACGCATGACGCGGCTGGAGCAATAAAGCATGCGGCAGCTGTTTCCCGCTCCGCTCGTCGCGGCCGTTCTCAGCCTTCTGGTGTTGCCGCCGGTGCTGCTCGCGCTCGGGCTGACCATGACCTCCGTCACCGAGGTGGTGGTGTTCGCCATGGCCTGCATGGCGCTCAACATCCTCGTCGGCACGACGGGGCTGGTCTCGTTCGGCCATGGCGCGTGGTTCGGGCTCGGCGCTTATGCGGCGGGGCTGTTGCAGCGCGACCTGATGCCGGG
>JBEBWH010000411.1:0-3070 GCA_040392305.1 Bradyrhizobium sp.
GCTCGCCGGCCTTGCCCACCGCCATCACCACGCGGCCCCAATTGGCGTCCTCGCCCGCGATCGCGGTCTTGACCAGCGGCGAATTGGCGATCGACATCGCAATCCTGCGCGCCGACTTCTTCGAGGTCGCGCCCTCCACCGAAATTTCGACCAGCTTGCGCGCGCCTTCGCCATCGCGCGCGACCTGCTCGGCGAGGTCGGCGAGCACGCGCTGGAACGCCCTGGCGAACGCCTTCAGGCGCGGGTCGCTCGCCCGCGAAATCTTCGGCGCGCCGCGCTTGGCCGCAGCGCCGGTGGCGAAGGCCAGCAGCGTGTCGGAGGTCGAGGTATCGCCGTCGATGGTCACGGCATTGAAGGTGTCCTCGACGCCGGCCTTGAGCAGCGATTGCAGCGCCGCCGCCGACAAGGGCGCATCGGTGAAGACAAAAGACAGCATCGTCGCCATGTCGGGCGCGATCATCCCGGCGCCCTTGGCCATGCCGTTGATGGTGACGGTGGTCTTGCCGATCTTCGCCGTCGCGGTCGCGACCTTCGGGAAGGTGTCGGTGGTCATGATGGCGCGCGCGGCATCCTGCCACGGCTCCGGCGCGGCGGCGCGGGCGAGCCTGTCGAGCACGCCGTCGAATTTGGTGGCGTCGAGCGGCTCGCCGATCACGCCGGTCGAGGCCAAAAACACCTCATCCGCCTTGCAGCCGGCCGCCCTGGCCGCGATTTTGGCGGTGAGCGTGGTGGCGGCACGGCCGGTCTTGCCGGTGAAGGCGTTGGCATTGCCGGAATTGACCACCAGCGCCCGCGCCGAGCCGGCTTTCAGCTTGGCGCGGCACCATTCCACCGGCGCCGAGGCGCATTTCGAGGTGGTGAACACGCCGGCCACGGTGGTGCCCGGATCGAGCAGCGCCAGCAGCACGTCGGTACGGCCCTTGTAGCGGATGCCGGCCGCGGCCGTCGCCAGACGTACACCGTCGAGCGGCGGCAGGGTGGGCGGATCGATCGGAGCGAGCGGGGAGACGGAGGAGGACATCAGAGACTCGTCATTGCCGGGCTTGACCCGGCAATCCATTCATGAAGATGGATGCGCGGGTCAAGCCCGCGCATGACAAATTCTGAGATTACTTCTTCGCGGGCGCATCCTTGACGGCGGGAGCCGCCGGTGCGGGCGCAGGCGCCGCGGCCTTATCGAGACGCTCGATCTTCGCCGCATCGCGCAGCTTGGCGACATATTCCGACTGCGCCTTGCGCGCGACATAGGTTTCGAGCTGACCCTTGACCTGCTCGAACTCCGGCGCCTTGCGGTTACGCTTCTCCTCGACCTTGATGATATGCCAGCCGAAGGCGCTCTTCACCGGCTCCGACAGCTGGCCCGGCTCCATCTTGAACGCTGCGGCGGAGAACTCCGGCACCATCTGTTCCTTGGTGAAGAAGCCGAGGTCGCCGCCATCCGACGCGCCGGGGTCCTTCGACTTCTTCTTGGCGAGCTCAGCGAAATCGGCCCCCTTCTTCAGCTCAGCCAGCACCTGCTTGGCCTCGTCCTCGCTCTCAACCAGGATATGACGGGCATGAACCTCCTGCTCGCTGGAAATCTGCTTGGACGCCTCCTCGTAGACCTGCTTCATCGCCGCGTCGGTGGTGGCGGACTTGCCCTGCTCGGTCAGCAGGCTGTCCATCAGAAGCCGGTCACGGTTGAAGGCAAGGCGCTTCTTGAATGCATCGCTGTCGCCGAGCTTCTGCGCGTCGGCTGCCTTGGCCACGATCTTCATGTCGATCAGGAAGGCGATGACGTTCTCGCGGCGGGTCGCGGGGTCCATCTGCTGCAGGCTCGCGCCCAGCTCTTCCTCGGCCAGCTTGACGTCGCTCTGGCGGATCTCGCTGCCGTCGACCTTGGCGACCACGGCGTTGTCATCGGCGAGGACGGGCGATGCCGCCGCCAGCGCGAGCACGAGGCAGCCGGCGGCCGCCGGAAACAGACCGAAACGCCGCGCAGGTCGAAGAGAAGCCGGAAGGGCGGTCATGGACATTCCTTGTTGGTAGGTGAGGATTCAGCCGGCGGGACACTCGCGCAACCGCTGCGACTTGGCAACGGAAACTTGCACCCGTCGGGACCTGCGAATTGGCCGCCAAACTCTGTCAAAATCATGGTATTCCGGCACGGCTGGCGGCGTTGACAAGGCCATGGCCGAGCCATATCTCTCCGCAAGCTGTGAGGGCCGCTCGGCTCGCAGGCTGCCGTGGTTGGCCGGTTTCATCACCGGCTCTTTGAACCAAGCTCTTAACGCTGCGGACGATATGGTCACCGCGTGGCCGTCGCGAACGCGGACCGCCTCCCGCGGGATGTCACATTTGGTTGATTTGGACGGGCCGCGGCTTTCGAACCGACAGGCCAGGCAGCAACAACAGGACTTTAGGAATGATCGGCGCGCTCGCCCGTAAGATTTTTGGCACCCCGAACGACCGCCGGGTCAAGACCTACCAGTCCCGCGTCGACGCCATCAACGCGCTGGAGCCGGAGCTTGCGGCGCTGTCGGACGAGGCACTGAAGGCCCGCACCGATGAGTTCCGCCAGCAGCTCGCCGGCGGCAAGACGCTCGACGACATCCTGGTGCCCGCCTTCGCGACCGTGCGCGAGGCGGCCAAGCGCGTGCTCGGCCAGCGCCATTTCGACGTGCAGCTGATCGGCGGCATGGTGCTGCACGAAGGCGACATCGCCGAAATGAAGACCGGCGAAGGCAAGACGCTGGTGGCGACGCTCGCGGTCTATCTCAACGCGCTCGCCGGCAAGGGCGTCCATGTCGTGACGGTCAACGATTACCTCGCCAGCCGCGACGCCGGCTGGATGGGGCAGATCTACGGCTTCCTCGGGCTTTCGACCGGTGTGATCGTGCATGGTCTCGACGACGACCAGCGCAAGACCGCCTATGGCTGCGACATCACCTACGGCACCAACAACGAATACGGCTTCGACTATCTCCGCGACAACATGAAGTACCGGCTGGAGGACATGGTCCAGCGCGGCCACCACTTCGCCATTGTCGACGAGGTCGACTCCATCCTGATCGACGAGGCGCGCACGCCG
>JBEBWH010000412.1:0-3061 GCA_040392305.1 Bradyrhizobium sp.
GGAGAAAACTGTTTCCAGCAGTCGTCGCGCTGCATGATCCCGCGCGCCACGAGCTGCCCGGCCATCGCCGTGGTGTTGAGGCCGTGGCGGCCGAACCCGCTCGCCACCCACACGCCGCGCCGCAATTCGCCGATCTGCGGCATGCCGTGCACGGTATGACCGTTGACGCCGCAGAACACGCGCTCGATCTCCACCGCACCAAGCGAGGGAAACACCGTGCGCATGCGGCGGCGCAGCACCCCGGCGAAGCGCTTCGGCGCGGCGGCCCATGTCGTCTCCGGCCCGGCCCACATCAGCCGGTCGCCGTCGACGATGCGATACTGCTCGATCCCGGCGGTATCGACCACCGTTCCGCCGAAACGCACAGCCTGGGCCAGCCGCTCGCCCAGGGGCGCGGTGACTGCCGCATAGCGCCACACCGGCGTCAGCGTCGCAGTCAGGCGGGGAAAAGGCGCACCGAGATGCACATTGCCCGCCAGCACCAGATGATCGGCGCGCAGCCGCGCCCGCGGCGTGACGATGCGCTTGCGGATGCCGGCATAGTCGAAGCCGACCACCGGGGTTTCCTCGAAAATCCGCACCCCGGCCTCGCGCGCCAGCGCCGCGAGGCGGGCAAGGTAGGCTGCGCCGTCGATCTGGAAGGCATGCGGATAGTGGATCGCATGGAAATAGCGCCGGCTGCGCAAGACGTCGCGCACCCGCTCGACCTGCCAGCCCTCGACCTCGGTACCGAAATCCTCGCCGAGAATCTGCAGACGGCCGATCAGTTCGTCGCCGAGATCGACCTGCGACACTTCGAGCGCGCCATCCGCCGGCGCCGCAATTCCCGCCCCCTCGGCGGTCGTGCGGACATAGTCCATGCCCTCGCACGACAGCGCCCACAGGCGGCGGGCGCCGTCGAACCCCACCCGCGCGATCAGATCGCCGACCGCTACGCCGAATCCCGGCATCACGCTGCCGAAATGGTGGCCGGAAGCGTGCGCGCCGATCCGTCCCGCTTCCAGCACGACGACCTCGGCCCCCAGCCGCGCCGCCTCCAGCGCCACTGTCAGCCCGGCAAGCCCCGCTCCCACCACGCAGACGTCGCAATCGCGGTCGATTGTCAGGGGGCGCGGCGATGCCGCATCCGGCTCAGGCAAGGCGTCGTCCATCAAAGTCGTCCCGATCATCCGCCTTCGTCATAAAACCTTTTGGTGCGTGATGGAATGTCGCGATCGGCCCGCGCCGTCTTGTCCCGCGCGGCCGGGTCCGTTATTGCGCAGAGAGGAAACGGTCGTGATCCGCCGCGTGGCGTCATGTCGCCGAAGCGAAACCCGAACTGGCTCGCGCCAAAAACAACGGATGTCCGCCATGCGCCGTCTGATGCTGCTGCGCCACGCCAAGACCCTGCGGGACAGCCCGACCGGGAAGGACCGCGACCGCGCGCTGGACGAGCGCGGGCGCAGCAATGCGCCGGAGATCGGGACCTGGATGGTCCGCAACGGATATATTCCCGAGCGCACGCTGGTCTCCACCGCCGTCCGGGCCCGGCAGACCTGGGAGCTGCTGCCCGCCATCCTGCGCGCCGTCCCGACCGAACATCTCGCCGAACTCTATGCCGCCGATACCGGCGAACTGCTCGACATCATCCGGACCGTGACCAGCGAGCCGCAGAGCCTGCTCGTCGTCGCGCACAATCCCGGCCTGCATGAACTGGCGCTGGCCTTCATCAGTGGCGGCGACGCCGTCGCATGGCAGGAACTGAACCGCAACCTGCCCACTAGCGGCCTGGTATGCATCGATTTTGCGGTCGATGCATGGATGGATGTCTCGCTGCAGGGCGGATCGTTGACGCGCTTCGTCACGCCGAAAATCCTGCGCGACCAACCCGCCATCTGACCCCCGCACGCGCCGGCTCCCGCCCGATCCCGGCACCGACGTCGCCAAATCCCGCAAGTTGTGCCACCATCGGCTGCCCTTTGCGCTGGAGGCAGCGATGTTCAGATCCATTCTCGTTCCGATCGATCTCGCCGACACCAACCTCGCCAAGCCGGCGATCAGCAACGCGGTCGCCCTTGCCGAAGCGTCAGGCGGCACGATCCGGCTTCTGAACGTGCTGCCGATGACGCCGGTGATGCTGGCGGAATATGTCCCGGCCGATTTCGATATCCAGCAACGCGAATCCTCCGAGGAAGCGCTCGCCATCGTCGCGAAAGAGGCCGGAATCGCCCATGGCCGCATTTCCAGCGTGATCCGGCAGGGCGGCATCTATCACGAGATTCTGCAGGAGGCGACGGCGATGCCCGCCGATCTGATCGTCATGACTTCGCACCGTCCGGCGATGCGCACCTACTTTCTCGGCTCCAATGCCGGGCATGTCGTGCGTTACGCCAAATGCTCGGTGCTGGTGGTGCGCCAGTAGCGAAGAGCTACGGCAGGAGATGCTCCGGCAGATCGGTCGGCCGGTAGCTCACCGGACGGTTGCGGCGCATGAAACTGCCGATCTGCCAGGCGAACACCGCGATCAGCGCCGCCAGGAATAACGCGCCCGCTGTGCTCCCGGTGGATATCGCGCGCAGCAACAGGCCCAGCATCGCCACCGCCACAAGCCCCAGCACCAGCGTCGCGACATGATAGACCCATGGCAGCAGCCCGCCTTCCAGCAGCACGCGCGCGCCGGTGGCGGCGACGCGCTGATGCAGCGCCGTGATGAAGGCGCGATAGCTTTCGTCCTGCGGCTCGATCAGCGCGATCGAGCGCCATGTGGTGGACACCACGATGACGTGCTGCCCCGCCCGGTTCCAGATATCGGTCCGAAAACGGTTGGTCTGCATCGAGACCGGCCGATACGACATCCGCACCATGGCGACGTCATCGTAAGCCCAGAGGGCGGCGCGGCGTCCCGCCTGCCACGACAAGCCCTCCGGGGTCAGCTCGAACGCATAGGAGGCGCCCAGCAGCGACGGCTTGTAGCTGTAAGCGATCGGCTCATCGGCCTCGGATGGCGGCGCGCCGTCCTGCGGGCCGGAATGCGGCGATGGAACCGAGGCTGATGTCATGCCATTCTCTGGTTACGGTGCCG
>JBEBWH010000413.1:0-3056 GCA_040392305.1 Bradyrhizobium sp.
GGCGTGCTCGCCTCGGGCGCGATCGATGTGACGGTGAGCTGGGGCGAGCCGCGCGCCTGCAAAGCCGATCTCGATCGCAAGGCCGTCGCGCGCGAGGCGGAAGCGACGGTCCGGCGCATGACGGTCGCGGCCTTGCGCGGCGGCGGTCCATCGCCGGAGCGGATGCTGTCGCCGCCCCACGCCATCGCGGACAGCGCCTGATCCGGCGGCTGCTTGCGACGCCGCCGCGCCAGGTGCACAATGGCGCATTCATCCGCGCCACCGTCACAAGGCAGTTCATCTCATGCACATCCGCAATCTCGGCGGCTCCGGCCTGCGCGTCTCCGTCGTTGGCCTCGGCTGCAACAATTTCGGCGTCCGCAGCGATGCGGAAGCGTCGCGCAAGATCATCCACAAGGCGCTCGATCTCGGCATCACGCTGTTCGACACCGCCGACATGTACGCCGATCGCGGCGGCTCGGAGACAATCCTCGGCGACGTGCTCGGCGCACGCCGCAAGGACATCGTGCTCGCCACCAAATTCGGCATGGCGATGAGCGACGACGGCACCAAGCAGGGCGCGTCGCGGCGCTACATCATGACCGCGGTGGAAGACAGCCTGCGCCGGCTCAGAACCGACTATATCGATCTCTACCAGCAGCATCGGTTCGATCCGCTGACGCCGATCGAGGAGAGCCTGCGCGCGCTCGACGACCTCGTGACGCAAGGCAAGGTGCGCTATATCGGCAATTCCAACTTTCCGGCATGGCGTCTCGCCGAAGCGGAGTTCACCGCGCGGGCCGGCAACCTGACCCGGTTCGTCTCCTGCCAGGACGAATACAACATTCTCTCCCGCGGCATCGAACAGGAACTGCTGCCGGCCGCCGAGAGTTACGGTCTCGGCCTGCTGCCTTACTACCCGCTCGCGGGCGGCCTGCTCACCGGCAAGTATCAGCGCGGTGCGGCCGCGCCCGCCGACAGCCGCTTCGGCAAGGTGCCTTCGCTCAAGGAGCGCTACGCCACGCCGCGCAACGAGGATATCGTCGAACGGCTGGCGACCTTCGCCAAGGCGCGCGGCCATACGCTGACGGAACTCGCGTTCTCGTGGCTGGCGGGGCGACCGCAGGTGGCGAGCGTCATCGCCGGCGCGTCGTCGCCCGAGCAAGTCGCGCAGAATGTCGAGGCGGCGGCGTGGACACTGACGGCGGAGGAGTTCGCCGAGATCGACAAGATCACCGCCGCCTGAAGGGCTCGTCGAGACGATGACCGCCACTCCGACCAGCACCTTTACCGAACGCATGCTGGCATGCGCGCGCTGCGGCGCGCCGTTCGCCTGCAATCTGTCCGGCGGATGCTGGTGCGCGGAGGAAACGGCGCGGCTGCCGCTGCCGCGCGCCGGCGAGGACTGCCTCTGTCGCGCCTGCCTGCGCGCCGCCGCAACGGCGCCGTGGTCCATCGGCGCGGTGCTGCTCGACATGGACGGCACGCTTCTCGACACCGAGCGGGTCTATCGCGCCAGCCTCTGCAATGCGCTGGCCGATCTCGGCTATGGTGACGGCACCGCGATCGCGCATGCGATGATCGGCATCCCGGCCGCCGAATGCGAGATCATGCTGGCGAACCACTACGGCGCGGGCTTCCGCATCGACGCCGTCCGCGCGGCGTTCAACGCTCATCGCGACGGGATGCTGCGCGACGGGCTGCCGCTGAAGCCGGGCACGGTCGAGCTGCTCGACAGTTTGCAGGCGGTCGGTTGCCCCACGGCTATCGTCACATCCTCCACGCGGCGCGCCGCCGAACACCATCTCGAACTTGCCGGAATCCGCGCGCGCTTCGAAACCGTACTGACCCGCGACGACGTCGCGCACGGCAAGCCGGACCCGGAGCTGTATCTGCGCGCCGCGCGCCAGCTCGGCTTCGATCCGGGCGTCTGCGTCGCGGTCGAGGATTCGCATCCCGGCATTCTCGCAGCGCACGGCGCGGGCACGATGCCGATCATGGTGCCGGACATGGTGCAGCCAACCGACGATATCCGCGCCAGATGCGTCGCCGTGCTGTCCGATCTGCATGCGGTGCTGGCGATGCTGCGGCAGAAAGGGCTGCCCGCAAAACCGTCAGCCGACGGTCGTGCGGACACTCAGGTTCAGACCGGATAGCCCGGCGAACTGCGCGCCATGCCGCCGAATGCATCCAGCAGCTTCTCGCGCCAGGCATGGATCAGATCGTCCTCAGCCAACAGCTTGAACGGGCTGACCACGCGCGCCCACTGAAAGCCGCCGAACACGATGTAGTCGGCATAGTTCGGAGCATCGCCGCCGAGAAACGGCTGCGAGCGCAGCGTCAGCCGCATCGGATCGAGGCTCTTGCGGAAGCGGGCGACATCCTTGTCGCGATTGGCGGCGGCATCCTCCAGCCGAACGCCGCCAAGGCGCGCCTCGCGCGTCTGGCGGAAATAGGCTGCATCCTCTGGCGGAAGACGCGTCACGATATCCGCCGCGATGAACGGAAAGATGCCGCCGACGATCGCGATATCGCCCCACCAGTTGAGCATCCGCGCCATCGCGCGGCCGCCCTCCCCGCCGAACAGCGACGGCCGGTCGGGATAGGTGTCTTCGAGATAGCCGGCGATCGCCCAGGAGTCAGCGATGGAGGTATCGCCGTCGATCAGCACCGGCACCTTCTCCGCCTTGTAGGGCGCAAGCGCCGCTTTGTCGGTGAAACGCCATGTCACCGTTTCCGCCGTCAGCCCCTTGTGTGCGAGCGCCATGCGCGTGCGCCAGCAGAACGGGCTGAATGGCCGCGCCGGATCAATGCCGACGAGTTCGAACAGGCGGCGAGTCATATTGAGGTCCCTCGGCGTTGATTATCGTCATGCCCGTCGAACGAGCTCCACTACCCTCCCCGCAAGCGGGGCAGGACAAAGGGAGGAAGCGTGGATGGCCGGGATAGACCCGGCCCTGACGGAGAACGGATGGTTATCGGAAACGATTTCATCGTGTTCGACGGGAAACACGTCAGGTCTTCACCACGGCCGCGGTCTGGCCGAACAACAGCTTGCGCTCGTCGTCGCTGCGGAT
>JBEBWH010000414.1:0-3053 GCA_040392305.1 Bradyrhizobium sp.
GAGCCAGGTTGGTTGTCTCCCCGGTCGGCGGCGGACGTCCACGCCATTCGGCTGTTCGGCAACAACCCCGGGCATCGATCGGATCGGTAGCTTGAATTACCGGCGGGCGCCGGCCCGGTCGGAAGGGACCGGGTTTCGGGTCCTGGTGGAATGGCGTCTGCGGCCATGCGCTGGCCGGCCAGCCTGGACCCGGCCGTCCTCATGCGGGCTTTTTTTGCCGATGGCCGGACGCCGGTGCGGCTATGGCTTCATGGGATCAGCGCAACCGCGGCGCTTCCCGCGGCGGGGGCGCGATGGCGTTCGGGCCTCGGTAGCCTGCCGCCGTGATCGCGCGGGCTCAGAACTTCGCCTTGAGCCCCGCGAAGAAGCCGCGCCCGTCGCCCGGCAGGAACGCCGCCTGGTCGGGCCTGGCCTGGTCGACGATCAGCGTCGAGGAGGCGTATTTCTCATCGAAGACATTGGTCACTTCGCCGAACAGGCTCACATGATCGTTCAGCCGGTATTCGGTCCGCAGGTCCACCACGGCATAGGGGTCGGCATAGAGCGTGTTCATGTTGTCGACCGGGGTTCTTTCCGGATTCCAGCGCAGTGCGCCCTGGATCGTCCATGCTTCGGTAACGTCGTAGTTGAGTTGTGCGCTGATGACGTGGCGCGGCGCGCCGGCCAGCCGGTTGTTGCCGCGCAGCGGATCGTCGTCGAAGCGGAAGTCCTGGTAGGTATAGGCGAGACGGGCGCCGAGCGCGCCGGTAAGCTGCGCCGACAGGCCGAGTTCGACGCCGAAATGCGTGGTCTTGTCGGCGTTGATCGCGCCGAGCGAGCTGCCGGTTTCGTCGCGCAGGCTGAGCAGTTCGTTGTCTACCCATGAATAATAGGTCACCGCGTCCCAGCCGAAGATGCCGCGGCTGCCGCGCCAGCCGGCCTCGATGGTGGTGGCCGTCTGCGCCTTCAGGTTCGGCGTGGCGAAGGCGACGCCCTTTACCGAACAGGGTGGGGTGGCGCCAGGGTTCGCGCAGGCCCCGGAACTCGCGTTGGGCGTGCCGTTGATGGTGGCAAGCAGATCGTCATGGGTCGGCGGCTCGAAGCTGCGGCTGGCGGCGGCGAAGAAGGTCTGGGTTTCGTCCGGCCGATAGGACACGGCGAGGCTCGGGCTCCAGCCGTCATAGCTGCGCGCATAGCTCGTGCTCTGTGTCGGATAGCTGCCCCGGGCCGCGATGACGGAAGGGTTCATGCCGTTGTACATGATCCATGGCCGCGTCGACGGACCATAGGTGTCATCGTTGTCGCGCGTCGCCCGTGAATAGGCGATCGACGGCGACAGCGTGACCTTCTCCCGGATCGGGATGTTGAAGCCGGCATTGAGCGACAGCGTCGCGGCATCGAGCTTGCTCTCGCCGAATTTATCGCCCCTCGACCCGCTTTCGTTGATGTAGTTCTCGCGGTCGGCCGAGCCGATCGAATATTGCGCGGTGCTCTCGAACAGCGGCAGGGGCGCCGCCTCGTCGGGCCTGTAGGCGTAGCGCAGCACGCCGGTGAAGTCGCCGCCCTTGGTGGTGCGCACGCCCGACGAGATCGGGAAGCGGAACATGTCGTCGGTGTAGGTGTAGCCCAGCACCACGTCGATCAGGTGGGCGTCGAACTCGGCCGTGGTGCGCGAGCCGATCAGGAACTGGCTCGCCTCGCGGCGCGGCTTGTCGCGGATCACGTTGGGGCCGGGGTTGATGGCCACGCCGCCCTGCATCTGGGGTCCCGTGTGGACCTTTCGCGGATCGGCTTCGAGGCCGGCCTTGGTCAGCGGCCCGGCGACGTCGAAGCCGAGATCGGTATAGCCGGCGAAGAGCCGCGTCTTGATCGTATCGGAGATCTGGTAGCCGACATTGCCGCCGACGGAGACGCGGCGGGATGAGTTGTAATCGCGAAATCCGTCACGCTGGCTGAGATCGGCCTGGAACAGGCCATCGAAGGCCCCTTCCGAAAAGCCGGCGCGGCCCGAGACGCCGAACTGGCCGAAGGAGCCGCCGCTTGCCGCACCCGAAAAACCGGACTGCTCGCCGCCGGTCGGCGACACCAGGTTGATGGCGCCGCCGAGCACGTTGGCGCCGAGCCGGTTGGCCATGTAGCCGCGATAGACCTCGATCGAGCTCGCCTGCCGGGGGTTGGCGAAGCCGACGATATAGGAGCCGTCGGCGCGGTTGAGCGGCAGGCCGTCCTGCAACACGAGGATGCCGCGTTCGACCGGGTTCTGTTGCAGGCCGGAGCCGCGGATCTGGATGCGCGGCTGGTCGTTGCCGCCGAAGAAGTCCTGCACCACCACGCCCGGCACCATCCGCAGCGCCTGCGAAGTCGTCAGGTTGGCGGTCTGCGGCATGTCCTGCTGCGTGACGAGCGCGACGCCGCCGGGCAGCGCGCCGAACCGCTCGGCCACCGGCTCGTTCGCGCCGGCATCCACGAATACCGTGTCGAGCACCGTGGCTCCGGGCGTGGCCGACTGGGCGAGGCCTTGCGTGCTGGCGCCGGCGAGCAGCGAGGCTGTGAAAGCGGCGAGCAGGCCGGCACGGCGGCGGCGCGCCATCGACCCGGCGCTTTGTCCCGACACAGTTTCCATGACAGCCCCCATCGCTGAAGAAGAGGCCTGCCGGCGGGTCGGCCATATACTCGAAGTGACGGCACATCCCCGGCGCCGCCTGCACGAGGCAAACCATAAAAATAGCCGGCGCTCTTTGCGTTTTCGCAAAGTGGAGTAAATTGATCCGCTTTAAGCAGGACGCCGGATCGCGGCGCTTTTTTCGATCGCCGCCCGCCTGTTCAGGAGATCGCCATGGCCGTTGAATCGATCGCTTCTTCCCTTCCGCGCCGCGCTGCGCTGGCCGGGATCGGCAGCGCGCTGTCGGCGCCGTTGCTTTCCAGGCTCGTCGGGCCGGTCCACGCGGCGGCCCTGGACGAACTTGTGCTCTACGGCCCGCCGGCCGGGCCTTCGATCGTGTTGGCCGAGGCGGTCGCCTCCGGTGCGCTGGCGCCGCTTGCCGGCAAGGCGAGTTTCAAGGTCTGGCGAAATC
>JBEBWH010000415.1:0-3048 GCA_040392305.1 Bradyrhizobium sp.
CAGCACGAGACGGTGCGCGGGGCCGGGCGGCGGGGACGAGGGCATGAACTGCTCCGAGGCGAAATCCGGCGTCATCGGGCGGCAGCGGAAAGCGCGAGCGCCGCGCCGGTCATGCGACTGCCCTTGCGTGTTCATCGTGGCGGAATTGCGCTAACAGTTCGTTTCATGACGGACACCGACATTGTCATCATCGGCGCGGGACATAACGGACTCACCTGCGCCGCCTATCTCGCCATGGCCGGCCTGCGCGTGCGCGTCGTGGAGCGGCGCAAGGTGGTCGGCGGCGCGGCGGTGACGGAGGAATTCCACCCCGGCTTCCGCAACTCCGTCGCGGCCTATACCGTCAGCCTGCTCAACCCGAAGGTGATCGCCGATCTGCACCTGCACGATCACGGCCTGCGCATCGTCGAGCGCCGCGCGCAGAATTTCCTGCCCGCGCCGGATGGCAGCTATCTGCTCACCGGCGCAGGCCGCACCGAAGCCTCGGTGGCGCGGCTCAACCCGCGCGACGCGCCGCGCATCACCGCCTTCAACCGCGAACTGGAAGCCATCGCCGACGTCCTGCGGCGTTTCGTCCTGCGCGCGCCGCCCAATCTCGTCGAGGGCCTCGGTATCGCCGCCCTGCGCGAAGCAGCCAATGCGCTGTCCTCCGCCAACGCGCTGCGCGGCCTCGGCATGGAGGACAAGCGCAACCTGCTCGACCTGTTGACGCGCTCGGCCGGCGAGATGCTGGACGAGCGCTTCGAGCACGATCTGGTCAAGGCGCTGTACGGCTTCGACGCCATCGTCGGCAACTATGCGAGTCCTTACGCGGCCGGTTCCGCCTATGTCATGCTGCATCACGCCTTCGGCGAGGTGAACGGCAGGAAGGGCGCGTGGGGCCACGCCATCGGCGGCATGGGCGCGATCACGCAGGCCATGGCCGCCGCCGCGCGCACGGCCGGCGCAGACATCACCACCGGCGACGGCGCGCGCGAGGTCATCGTCGAGAACGGCCGCGCCTGCGGCGTCGTGCTCGACAGCGGCGCGACGATCCGCGCCGCCACCGTCGCCTCGAACGTCAACCCGACATTGCTGTACACGCGCCTGATGCCGCAAGGCAGCGTGCCGCAGCCGTTCCTTGATCGCATCAAACGCTGGCGCAACGGCTCCGGCACCTTCCGCATGAACGTGGCGCTGTCGCGCCTGCCCTCCTTCGCCGCGCTGCCCGGCGAGGGCGACCACCTCACCTCCGGCATCATCATCGCGCCGAGCCTCGGCTATATGGACCGCGCCTGGCACGACGCGCGCGCCCACGGTTGGAGCTGCGCCCCGGTGGTGGAAGTGCTGATCCCCTCCACGCTCGACGACAGCCTCGCGCCGAAAGGCGCGCATGTCGCGAGCCTGTTCTGCCAGCACGTCGCGCCACAGTTGCCCGACGACGCATCATGGGACGACCACCGCGACACGGTCGCCGACCTGATGATCTCAACCGTCGAGGCCTACGCGCCGGGCTTTTCGGCCAGCGTGGTCGGGCGGCAGGTGCTGTCGCCGCTCGACCTCGAACGCGAGTTCGGCCTGACCGGCGGCGACATCTTCCACGGCGCGCTGTCGCTCAACCAGCTGTTCTCGGCGCGACCGATGCTCGGCCATGCCGACTATCGCGGTCCGCTGAAAGGGCTCTATCACTGCGGCTCGGGCGCGCATCCCGGCGGCGGCGTCACCGGCGCGCCGGGACACAACGCCGCGCGCACGATTCTGCGCGACCATCGCGCCCTGTTCGCCTGAAGTCAGCCTGTGGAAAATTCCTTCCGAACCCTGTGGACAAGCGATGTGCAACTACCCTCGGCCCCTGTGGATAAGCCGCCATCAAACCTGTGGACCACGGGTGAGCAGCCCATGGAGAAATTTCCGGATATCCTGTGCATAAGCCCCGTATAAACGGCGTATAAACACTAAAAACCCCTGTGAATTGACATCTCGCAAGCTGTGGACAGTCCACAGCCCCCTCAACCCGCCCCCCTTCGCCCGAAAGAGTATTCCCAAGATGCCGTCCTCGCCCGCTGCCATCCGCGCCCTGTTCGCCGTGCCCGACGAGGCGAGCGGCCGCCGCGCCGCCGATCTTCTCGCCGAAAGCCTCGATGGCGACGAAGTGGCGGTGTCGGCGTTCGAGCAGCCCGGCGGCGGCTGGGCCATCACGCTGCATTTCGCCGAGCATCCCGAAGAAGAGGCGCTGCGCGCGCTGGTGCGGCTGACGGCCGGCGAGGACGCCGCGATGTCGCTCGCGTTCGACACGGTCGAGGCCAGGGACTGGGTGGCGGCGAGCCTCGAAGGGCTGAAACCGGTCGAGGCCGGACGCTTCGTCGTGCATGGCGCGCACGATCGCGACCGCGTGCCGGCCAACAAGCTCGCCATCGAGATCGAGGCCGCGCTCGCCTTCGGCACCGGCCATCACGGCACCACGCGCGGCTGCCTGTTGCTGCTCGACGACGTGCTGCGGCGGCGCTCGCCCGCGCGCGTGCTCGACCTCGGCACCGGCACCGGCGTGCTCGCCATCGCCGCCGCCAAGGCATTGCGCCGTCCGATCCTCGCCAGCGACATCGATCTGCAGGCGGTCAAGGTCGCGCGCGACAACGCCCGCCTCAACGGCGCCGGCGGCTGGGTGGACGTGATCCACGCCACCGGACTTGGTTCACCGGCCTTCGCCGCATGGGGGCCGTTCGATCTGGTGCTGGCCAATATCCTCGCCAACCCGCTGCGGCAGATGGCGACACCGCTCGCGGCGCATCTGGCGCCATCGGCGCTGGTCATCCTGTCGGGACTGTTGCCGCCGCATGCGGTGCCGGTGACGGCGGCCTATCGCGCGCGCGGCCTGTCGCTGGTGCGGCGGATCGATGTCGAAGGCTGGACCAGCCTGTTGCTGCGCGCACCGGACGCCGCAGGCGAGGAGTAGCGCGGCGGCAGGCGAAGGCATGACGGATGCTGAACCCGTCAAAGCCGAAGCGTTGTCAGTCCGCGCGCCCCCGCGCATGGCGACGGGCGGCATCGGACAGTCCGCCTACGCCGCGG
>JBEBWH010000416.1:0-3038 GCA_040392305.1 Bradyrhizobium sp.
TCCTACATCTCGGGCTTCAGCGTCCTGATCTTCTTCTACGCGATGGTGCTGGCGTTCATGCGCAAGGAGCGTGCGGCCGACAATCCGTGGGGCGAGGGTGCAACGACGCTGGAGTGGACGCTGTCGTCGCCGCCGCCGTTCCACCAGTACGAGGTTCTGCCGCGCGTCAAGTAAGCCCGGCAACGCGGAATGATCGGCGCGGCCGGACTTGGCCCGCGCCGATCGGGTGTGAGGATCGAGGCGCGCCCCGTTCGCCGGGGGCGCGTCGGGCCGGCGGGCTCCGCTTCGCCGCGCGGGATCGGATCGCAGAGGCGCCAGCGGCCGGACACGGTGTCCGCCTCTCGGCGCGGCATCGAATGGAGTTGACGCGGACGCCGTACGGTTCGCGTCGCAACGAGCGGGTTGTTGACGTTGTCGATCGTAGAAAACCACCGTGTTGATCTGGGGCCGGCCATTTCCGAGGCCGGCGTCGCCGACTTTCTCGCTCTGCTGAAGCCCCGCGTGATGTCGCTGGTGATCTTCACCGCGCTGGTCGGGCTGTTGATGGCGCCGGGCCATATGCATCCGGTGCTGGCGATCACCGCGCTGCTGTGCATCTCGGTCGGCGCGGGCGCGGCCGGCGCGCTCAATATGTGGTACGAGGGCGATATCGACGCGCTGATGACGCGCACCGCGGGGCGGCCGATTCCGCAAGGGCGGGTCGCGCCGCGCGAGGCGCTGGCGTTCGGCGTGGTGCTGTCGTTCTTCTCGGTAGTGACGCTCGGCGTGCTCGTCAACTGGCTCGCGGGCGGGCTCCTGGCCTTCACCATCTTCTTCTACGTCGTCATCTACACGATGGGGCTCAAGCGCCGCACTGCGCAGAACATCGTCATCGGCGGCGCGGCCGGCGCGCTGCCGCCGGTGGTGGCGTGGGCGGCGGCGACCGGCACTGTGACGATCGAGCCGATCCTTTTGTTCCTCATCATCTTCTTCTGGACGCCGCCGCATTTCTGGGCGCTGGCGCTGTTCCGCTCCGACGACTACGCGCGCGCCGGCGTGCCGATGCTGCCGGTGGTGGCAGGGCCGGACGCGACGCGGCTGCAGATCCTGCTCTACACCGTGGTGCTGGTCGCGGTCGCGGTCGCGCCGTGGGCGCTCGGCTATTTCTCCGCGATCTATGGCGTGGCCTCGCTGGTGCTCGGCGCCGGCATGCTGTGGCTGGCCGTCGAGGTTTACCGTCACCGCGAGGGGGCGCCGGCGCTGAGCGCGGCGCGCAAGCTGTTCGCCTTCTCGATCCTTTATCTGTTCGCCTTGTTCGCCACGCTGCTGGCCGAGGTGGTGGTGGCGGCGTTGTTGCCGCTGATCGGCTGAAAGGTCGTCGCTGGAATGGATGACAAGGACACCGAGCAGGGAGTTGTTCTCACCGAGGCGCAGAAGCGTCGCCAGCGCGAGCGCTCGATCGCCATCGCGCTCGCGCTCGGCGTGCTCGTGGTGCTGTTTTTCGCCGTCACGCTGGTCAAGGGACCGGCAGTTCTGATTCGTCCGATGTGAGGGGCGATATGACCGAGCCGCACAGTCCGACACCGTCCTCGCCCGCGCCCGCCGCCGCCCCCAAGGCTCAGGCGAAGCGTACGCGGCGCGACGCGACGGTCGCCGCCGTCTGCGGTCTCGTGGTGGCGCTGATGGTCGGCGCGTCCTATGCGGCGGTGCCGCTCTATGACTGGTTCTGCCGCGTCACCGGCTTCAACGGCACCACCCAGCGCGCCACCGCGACGCCGACCAACCAGCTCGCGCGCAAGATCGCGGTGCGCTTCGATTCCAATATCAGCGGCGGCCTGCCGTGGAAGTTCCGGCCGGAAAAGACCGAGATCGAGGTCCATATCGGCGAGGTGGTGACGGCCTACTATACCGTCACCAACCAGGCCGCGCGCACCACCACGGGCGTGGCCTCCTACAATGTCGCCCCGCTCACCGCCGGCGCCTATTTCCAGAAGATCAACTGCTTCTGCTTCAACGAGCAGACCATGGCGCCGGGCGAAACGCGCGAAATGGCGGTGGTGTTCTATGTCGACGAATCGCTGATCCGCGACGTCGATGCGGATCGCTTCAACACGATCACGCTTTCCTACACGTTCTATCCGGTCAAGGACCCCGATCCGCAGCCCGTGGCGGCGGTAAAGCCCGAGGGGCGCAAGGGAAATCTCTGACCTAACCGAGTTGAATATTGAGGGACGACGCAGCGCCGACTAGAGTGGCGCCGTTAACGGAGAAATTGCAATGGCTACGGCTCACGTCAAGCATCACGACTATCATCTGGTTGATCCCAGCCCCTGGCCGCTGGTCGGCTCGCTGGCTGCGCTCACCATGGCGATCGGCGCGGTGAGCTGGATGCACCACCTCTATGCCGCGGCGCCGATCGTGTTCGGCGTCGGCGTCATCGGCGTGCTCTACACCATGGCGAGCTGGTGGAGCGATGTGGTGCGCGAGGCCCAGCACAAGGGCGATCACACCCGCGTCGTGCAGATCAGCCATCGCTACGGCATGATCCTGTTCATCCTCTCCGAGGTGATGTTCTTCGTCGCCTGGTTCTGGGCCTATTTCAACTCGGCGCTGTTTCCGGCCGATCCGATCCAGTTCTCGCGCGACGCCCTGTTCGGCGGGGTCTGGCCGCCGAAGGACATCGCGACCTTCGATCCGTGGCACCTGCCGCTGCTCAACACCCTGATCCTGCTGACCTCGGGCACCACGCTGACCTGGGCGCACCACGCCCTGCTCGAGGGCGACCGCAAGGGCCTGAAATACGGCCTGTGGCTGACGGTCGGCCTCGGCGTCATCTTCACCTGCGTGCAGGCCTACGAATACAGCCACGCCGCGTTCAGCTTCTCGGGCCACATCTACGGCGCGACCTTCTTCATGGCGACCGGCTTCCACGGCTTCCATGTGCTGGTCGGCACCATCTTCCTGATCGTCTGCCTGGCGCGCGCCTATGCCGGCCACTTCACGTCGAAGCAGCATCTCGGCTTCGAATTCGCCGCCTGGTACTGGCATTTCGTCGACGT
>JBEBWH010000417.1:0-3011 GCA_040392305.1 Bradyrhizobium sp.
GATATCGACGCCGTCGAACGCGATGCCGCCGCTCGCAGGGTCGTAGAAGCGCAGCAGCAGATGGAACAGCGTGCTCTTGCCGGCGCCGGACGGCCCGACGATGGCGACCCGCTCGCCCGCGCGCACCGTGAGCGACACGCCGTCGAGCACGAAGGTCTGCGGCCGCGCCGGATAGGCGAAGCGGACGGCGTCGAAACTCACGTCGGCGCGCGCCGGCTGTGGCAGCGCGCGCGGCTGCGCCGGCGCGATGACGGCGGGCTTCACCCGCAGGATTTCGAACAGCCGCTCGGCGGCGCCGGAGGCGGCGGCAACCTCGCCCCAAACTTCGGAGAGCTGGCCGAGCCCGGCTGCGGCGAACGCCGCATATAAAACGAACTGGCCGAGCCTTCCTGCGGTGATCGAGCCGGTCAGCACGTCATGCGAGCCGATCCACAGGATCGCGACGACGCTGGCGAACACGATGAAGATCACGATCGCGGTCAGCACCGCGCGCGCCTGCGTCGAACCGCGCGCCGCCTCGTAGGCCGCTTCGACGTCAGCGGCGAACCGCCCCGTCACCATTGTCTCGCTGGTGAAAGCCTGCACGGTGCGCATCGCACCGACGGATTCCGACGCATAGGCCGTAGCGTCCGCCAGCGTGTCCTGCGCGCGCCGCGACAGCCGCCGCACCCAGCGCCCGAACGCCACCAGCGGCAGCACGATGAACGGGATCGCCGCCAGCACGAAGCCCGACAGCCGCGGGCTCGTGACCACCATCATCGCCGAAGCGCCGATGAACAGCACGATGTTGCGCAGCGCCACCGAGACCGAGGAGCCGACGGCGGATTTGATCTGGGTGGTGTCGGCCGTCAGCCGCGAAATCAGTTCGCCCGAACGCGCCGAATCGAAGAACACCGGCGACAGCGCCGTCAGATGCGCGAACACGTCACGGCGTACATCGGCGACGATGCGCTCGCCGATGGTGGTGACAAGGTAGTAGCGCAGCGCACTGGCGCCGGCGAGCACCGCGACCACCGCGATCATGACGCTGAAATAGCTGTTGACCAGCTCCACGCCTTCGGGGCTGAAGCCGACATCGATCATGCGGCGCACCGCGACCGGCACCGCCAGCGTCGTCAGCGCGGCGACGATCAGCGCGGCGAGCGCGGCGATGACGCGGCCCCGATAGCGCGAGACATAGGGGGCGAGCGCCAGCAGCGGGCGCAGGCGCGCCCCGCCGGGCCTGGCCTCGGCGGCGGACGCCAGCACGGGCTCCCCACCGGCCCCGTTATCCAGATCAAGACGTTCCGCGCCGCTCATCATGTCCCTGTCATATGGCTCAACGGGTCCGTGATAGGCCCTGCGCTGCGGGCTGGCAAATACCACGCGACGCTTGTCTCACGGCACCGGCTGCGATATAGAGCGGCCCAAATCCGTCCCTGCAATCAATGACGATGGTGGCGCCGGCGCGCCAAAGGATAGCCCATGAAGCCCGAGATTCATCCGAATTATCATACCATTAAGGTCGTCATGACCGATGGCACCGAATATCTGACGCGCTCCACCTGGGGCAACGAGGGCGACACCCTCAACCTCGACATCGACTCCAAGTCGCATCCCGCCTGGACCGGCGGCACCCAGCAGATCCTCGATCGCGGCGGTCGCGTGTCCCGGTTCCAGAAGAAGTTCTCGGGTCTGCTCAAGGCGACCTGATCCGGCTCTCGTCGCGCCGGCGACGACGCGCCCCCGCCTGCCGCGGGGGCGTTGTTTTTTTGGGATCACAGCATCGCGAAGGCGTTGCTGGCCATCGCCACCGGCCTGCCGTCCGCCGCGCTCAACAGCGTGACCCGGCCGAAGCTCATGGTCCGGCCGGCGCGCACGACGCGGGCGTCGGCCAGCACGTCGGCGGCAACCACCGGGCGCAGGAAGTGGCTGGTCTGATCGACCGTGGTCATCTGGCGCACGCCGCGCGACGCCGCCATGATCGCGAGCACCATCGCGGTGTCGGCCAGCGCCATCAGCGCCTGCCCGCAGACGATGCCGCCGCTGCGGCACAGCCGGTCCGAGAACGCCATGCGCAACGTCGCGCCCGGCTGCCAGTCCGCGCCCGCGCCGTCGGGCGGATCGGTTTCAACGGCCTCGACCGACAGATTCAGATCGCGCACCCAAGGCGCGAACACATCATCCAGCACCTGCCGGGCGATGGCGAGATCGAAACCCGCCGATGCCGGAAGATCGTCGCTCACTAGCGCTCGAACGCCGCGCGCAGGCGGTCCAGTTGCGGCAGCAGGGGATTGCCGGACAGGGTCTGGTCGTTGACTGGCGCATGGATGGTCTGGTCGAGACGGCGCACCTTCGCCTGCAGGGCCATCGAACGGGCGACGAGATCGCGCAGGCGCTCGGGCAGCTTCACCAGCAGTTCCGGCGCACCAGGATCGGCCGCCGTCAACCGGACCTTGGTCTTTTCGCGATTGGCCTGCACCAGCGTCATTTCGCCTTCGCGAACGGCGCGGTGCAGCAGCAGCCAAGAGGCGACCTGCATCAGGCGGGTCGTCAGCCGCATGCTCTCGGTCGCATAGGTCAGGCTCGCCGAACGATCCAGCGCCTTGGCCTCCGCCCGGCCGTCGCCGTCGAGATAGGCCGCGGTTTCCTCGACCAGGTCCATGCCTTCCCGGAACAGCACGCCAAAGCCGGCGGAATTGGTCAGCCGCTCGTTGAATAGGACAAGATCGGCCTCGCTTCGCGAACGGTCCGCCATGGTTAACGCCTCACGCTACTGTCTTGCACTCTCGGCGGGTCGTCTGCCGCGCCGTTATGATGAATAAATCATTGCACGAGGCGCTTGTGGAGTCCGGCGGGCGCGGCCGGAACCATAAAACCGATAATATGGTTTCCAAACGCGTCGCCCGTGGCGCGCACCGCCGCGAAACGAAGGCACCGCGCACGCAAAAAAGAGCCGCCGTTTCCGGCGGCTTTTAAAAGTTGATAACAGGGAGGCGTCAAACAGAGTGGACAGGAGCCACTCGGTGTCC
>JBEBWH010000418.1:0-3008 GCA_040392305.1 Bradyrhizobium sp.
TCGGCGCGGATCATGCGCACGGTGCCGGTGACGGAGCGCATCACCACCGTCTCGGTCTCGATCACGTCCTTGCGGAACTTGACGCCGGAAAGCAGCGAGCCATCGGTCACGCCGGTCGCGGCGAACAGGCAGTCGCCCTTCACCATGTCCTCAATGCCGTAGATCTTGCGCGGATCGCTGACGCCCATCTTGGCGGCGCGCTCGCGCTTCTCGTCGCTGTCGAGGATCAGGCGGCATTGCATCTGGCCGCCGATGCAGCGCAGCGCCGCCGCCGCGAGCACGCCCTCGGGCGCGCCGCCGGTGCCGATGTAAATATCGACGCCGGTGTTGTCCGGGTCGGCGGTGTGGATGACGCCGGCGACGTCGCCGTCGGTGATCAGCCGCACCGCCGCGCCGGTGTTGCGCACGGCCGCGATGATGGCGGCATGGCGCGGGCGGTCGAGCACCAGCGCGGTGATCGCTTCCGGCGCAACGCCCTTGGCCTTGGCGAGGCGGCGAATGTTATCTTCCGGCGGCGCGTCGAGGTCGATCACGCCGGCCGCATAACCGGGGCCGACGGCGATCTTCTCCATATAGACGTCCGGAGCGTTGAGCAGCGTGCCGCCCTCGGCCATCGCCATCGTGGCGATCGCGCCCGGCATGTTCTTGGCGCACAGCGTGGTGCCTTCCAGCGGATCGACCGCGATATCGACCTTCGGCCCGGCCTTGATGCCGACGGTCTCGCCGATGAACAGCATCGGCGCCTCGTCGCGCTCGCCCTCGCCGATCACCACCGTGCCCTCGATCGGCAGCTTGTTGAGCTCGCGCCGCATCGCGTCGACCGCCGCCTGATCGGCCGCCTTCTCGTCGCCCCGGCCGCGCAGCCGCGCCGCCGATACCGCCGCTCGCTCCGTCACGCGCACGATTTCCAGCGTCAGGATGCGTTCGAGCAGTTGCTGCGGGGGAACGGAGATCGTCGACATGAAACCTAACTCCTCAATAGATCGCGACGGCGACACCGCCATCCTCAATAGCCTGATCCAGATGCCCGGTCTGCGCGGGGCGGACTGATAATTGACGCAATCCCGAACCCTGGACTTTGTCCGGGATCATGCTTGGGTGGTTCGATGCCCACCTCCGCCTGCCGGCGGCGGCGACATATGCGAATGTCAAAACTCAAGAGCCGTCGACAAGTCAGTGTCTTCAAAAGAGTATCTGTCCGGCAATGCCGCCAGGAATGGACCCGATAGGCTAGCAAATCCCGACAGCCGCTCCCCTTTAGTTCTTTTCGATGCGGATCAGTTGCGGCCGGCCGGTGATGACCTTGTCGCGCTTCACCGCCTGCATGGCGCGGCGCACGGCATCCTCGCTGGTGGCGTAGGTGACGAGAATGACCGGCACCGGGGCGGATCGCTGCCGGCCCGCGCCGTTGCCGTTGGAATGGCGCTGCACGATGGACTCGATCGAGATGTTCTGTTCGGCGAGCCGCGTCGCGATGGTGCCGGCGGTGCCGGGCAGATCGCGCGCCAGCAGGCGGATATAATAACCGCCCTCGTGCCGCCGCATCGGCGCCTGCTGGGTCGCGCGCAGGCTCCCGGTCGGCCGCCCGAACGGCAGCGCCCGCACATTGCGGGCGACATCGGCGATGTCGGCCACCACGGCCGAGGCGGTCGCCGCCCCGCCCGCGCCCGGACCGATCAGCGTGATCGGCGCGATGCCGCGCCCGTCGATCGTGACGGCATTGGTGACGTCCATCACCTGGGCGATGGACGAGGCGCGTGGAACCATGGTCGGATGCACGCGCTGCTCGATGCCGGTTTCGGTGCGCACCGCGACGCCCAAGAGCTTGACGCGATAGCCCAGGTCTTCGGCCGCCTGCAGGTCTTCCGGCATGATCGAGGAAATGCCTTCGACGAACACCGCCTTTTCCGCGACCTTGGTGCCGAAGGCGAGGCTTGCGAGAATGGCGAGCTTCTGCGCCGTGTCGTGGCCATCGACGTCGAAGGACGGATCGGCCTCGGCATAGCCGAGCCGCTGCGCATCCTTGAGGCATTCGGCGAAAGACAGCTTCTCCTGCTCCATCCGGGTCAGGATGTAGTTGCAGGTGCCGTTGAGGATGCCATAGACGCGGCTGATCTCGGTGCCCGAGAGCCCCTCGCGCAACGCCTTGACCACCGGAATGGCGGCGCAGACGGCCGCCTCGAAATTGAGCGCGCCACCGTGCCGCTCGGCCAGCGTCGCCAGCCGCACCCCATGCTTGGCGATCAGCGCCTTGTTGGCGGTGACGACCGACTTGCCGGCCTTGAGCGCGGTCTCGATGGCCGACAGCGCCGGATCGCCCGCGCCGCCGATCAGCTCGACGAAGCAATCGATATTCGGGTCGGCGGCCAGCGCCTGCGGTGACGCCGCCCATGTCGTGCCGCGCAGATCGATGCCACGCTTCTTGGTCTTGGAGCGCGCGGTGACGGCGACCACGCGAATCCTTCGGCCGCTGCGCGCCGCAAGCGCCTCGCTTTGGCGTTCGATCAGACGGATGACGTCGGCACCCACAGTGCCAAGCCCCGCAATACCCACTTTAAGTGGCGCGACCATATCGCTCCAAACCTGCCGGAAAACCGCTATCGCCGATTGGCGAGAGGAACCACGTTGTGCAACGTTTCGACGCCGCTTTCAAGGAAGCGGCGAATATTGCGCGCCGCCTGACGGATACGCTGCTCGTTTTCCACCAGCGCGATGCGGACATACCCCTCGCCGTGCTCGCCGAAGCCGACGCCCGGCGACACCGCGACGCCCGACTTCTCGACCAGCAACGTCGCGAAGGCCATGCTGCCCAGCTCGCGGAACGGCTCCGGCACCGGCGTCCATGCGAACATCGACGCCTGCGGCGGCTGCACCGCCCAGCCCGCGCGGCCGAACGACTCCACCATCACGTCGCGCCGCCGATGATAGGTCTCGCGCATCTCGTCGATGCAATCCTGCGGACCGTTGAGCGCGGCGGTGGCCGCGACCTGGATCGGCGTGAACGCGCC